>NCIF01000011.1 GCA_002256785.1 Hydrogenophilales bacterium 17-61-9 | reverse complement strand
CCAGTTTTATACGGTGAATACGCTCAGGTCGCCACGCCCAGATCGATGGGCTGACGAAATGGAGCGTGGGAATGCCCGCGCTCTTGAGTTTCGCTTCCAGGGTGAAATTGAAATCCGGCGCGTCGATACCCACAAAAACACGCGGCCGTTCGTTCAGAAAATGGCGCGTAATACGCGAGCGTATCCACAGCAGTTCAGGCAGATGTCGCAACACCTCGACATAGCCGTTTACAGCCAGTTTCTCACTAGGGTAGATCGCTTCGACTCCGGCCTCCACCAGTCGGGGGCCGGCAATGCCGGCTGCCCGCAAATCAGGATGGGCCTGTTTCAACGCGTTGATGAAATGCGCGCCGAGGAGATCACCGGAGGCCTCTCCGGCAACCACGCCTAAATCAATCACCGGATAATGCCGCGCTCCGCGCGCGCAAGAAAATCGAGTAAATGTTGCACTTCGGCATGTTTGGCGGCTTCCGGGGCGAGCTTGGACTGCGCTTCAGCCAGCGTATTGCCTTCACGGTACAGAATCTTATAGCTACGCTTCAATGCCGCCAGCGCTTCTGTCGTGAACCCACGGCGCTTGAGGCCTTCGCTATTCAGGCCATGTGGGGCAGCCGGTTGGCCCGAAGCCATGATGAAGGGCGGAATGTCCTTGAATACAACGCTGGAAATGCCGGTCATCACATGCGCGCCGACTTTGCAAAACTGATGCACGCCGGTAAACCCGCCCAGTATGGCCCAGTCACCCACTTCGGCGTGTCCGGCCAGCGAAGCATTGTTGGCAAAAATCGTACGGTCGCCGACCACGCAGTCGTGCGCAATATGGACGTATGCCATGATCCAGTTGTGTGAGCCGATCGTGGTCACACCCCGGTCCTGCACCGTCCCGATATTGAACGTGCAGAACTCACGTATGACGTTATGGTCGCCAATTTCCAGTCGGGTTGGCTCGCCTGCGTATTTTTTATCCTGCGGCGCTTCTCCAAGCGAAACAAAATGAAAGATCTGGTTATGGGCGCCAATCGTGGTATGACCGGTGATGACGGCATGGGCGCCGACCGTGGTGCCGGCACCGATTTTCACATGTTCGCCAATGATGCTGTAGGGGCCAATCTCGACGTCGTCGGCAAGTTGTGCGCTCGCATCAACCAATGCGGTGGGATGAATCCTGGCCATCTCAGGGTTTGGCGCGCAACGTCGCCATGAGTTCGGCTTCAGCCACCAGTGCCCCGTCAACTTCGGCGCGGCCCGTGTATTTCCAGATGCCGCGCATTTCACGCACGATATTGACCTTCAGCATCAACTGATCGCCTGGCTTGACCGGTTTCTTGAAACGCGCACCATCAATACCGGCAAAATAAACGATCCCGATATCCTCAGGCGCGTAACCCTTGGTTTTAAATGACAAAATGGCCGCCGCCTGGGCCATTGCTTCCAGGATCAATACACCCGGCATCACGGGTGCACCGGGGAAATGGCCGGGGAAAAACGGCTCATTGATGGTGACGTTTTTAAGCGCGGTGATGGATTTTCCGAGTTCGAGCTCGGTCACTTTGTCGATCAACAGGAAAGGGTAGCGATGCGGCAGGTACTGCATGACCTGCTCGATATCCATAATCATGATGCATTGTCCAATTCGTTAAGGCGTTTTTCAAGCTGCTTGATGCGGTCCGCCAGTTTGTCAAGATTACGCATGTGGACGGCATTTTTTTGCCAAACCGCGTGTTCGGAAAAAGGCAGCGCCGAGGTGTAGGTGCCTGCCTTTGGCAGTGACTTGGTGATCAGGGTGTTGGTTGAAATACGCGTGCCGTCTGCAATATCGATATGCCCGAATATCATCGCAGCCCCGCCGATCATGCAATGCCGACCGATTTTTGCGCTGCCCGCAATTCCAGTACAGGCGGCAATCGCCGTATGCGCGCCAATGTGAACGTTATGCGCCACCTGAACCAGGTTGTCGAGCTTGACGCCCTCACCAATGATCGTGTCTTCAAGCGCGCCACGATCAATGGTTGTGCAGGCGCCGATTTCCACATCGTCAGCGATCAGGACACGGCCAATCTGCGGGATTTTCTCCCAACGGCCTTCGGCCGGTGCATAGCCAAAACCATCCGAGCCAATCACACAGCCTGAGTGCAGGATGCACCGCTCCCCGACGACACAGGCATGGTAAAGGGTAACATTTGCGTGCAGATGACAGTCCGCACCGACCCGCGCATGGTCACCGACAACGCAGTTGGGCCCCACGACCGTCCGGGCGCCGATATGCGCGCCCTGTCCAATGACCGCACCGGCTGCGATGCTGGCATCGGCTGCAATCACCGCATCGGGTGCAACAGTTGCCGCTGGGTGTATGCCTGCCGGAGGACGCAGCGAGGGATTCAGCAGCGCCGACACGCGCGCAAAATACAGATAAGGATGGGGAGTGAGGATGCGCGGTAAATCAGTCGCATCGCGCGCATCATCAGGCAGGATGACTGCCCCCGCTTGCGTCGAGGACAGTTGGGCCAGATATTTGCTTTGGGAAACGAAGCCTATTTCTTCTGGGGTAGCGCGATCCAGCGGTGCAACCTGGCGCACGGTTCGGGCGCCATCACCCACGAGTTCCCCACCAAATTGGGCGACCAGATCTGTCAGCGTGACTTGCATCGGATGGATATTCGCCCGGGTCTGACTTATTTACCGCCCAGCGCCTTCATTACACGGTCAGTGATATCGTTCTTGGGGTCAACATAGACCGCCTGCTCTACGATCAGGTCATATTTTTCGGCGCGCGCAATCTCCTGGATGGCCTTGCGCGCGCGCTCCTGAATCTGCCCCAGCTCTTCGTTGCGACGGAGGTTCAGATCTTCGCGGAACTCACGGCCCTGGCGTTGCAGATCGCGGTTGAGATTGCCCAGATCGCGCTCCTTCGTCTTGCGATCGCTGTCCGACATGGTCACGCCATCCTTGTCCAGCTGCGCCTGCAGATCGCGCGCCTGCCTGGCGAGCTTCTGCAACTCCTGGTCGCGCGAGGCGAATTCGCGTTCGAGCTTTTTCTGCGCGGAAACTGACAGCGGGGCTTCGCGTATCAGCCGCTCGGTGTTGACAAAACCAATCTTGGCATCGGCCGCGGCAGGCATGGCCGCGAACGCCGACGCCAGAATCAGGGACACTGCAAACTGCTTGGACATCTTCATCACATACTCCAGTAACGGCTTATCCCTAGAACACATTGCCCAGGGTGAATTGGAACACTTCGGCCTTGTCGCCCGTCTTGCTGACCAGCGGTTGCGCCAGGCTGAATTTGAGCGGCCCCAGCGGCGAGACCCACAGCAACGCCACCCCCGCGGAATAACGTAAATCTCCGAACGCAAGTTTCTCGTACAAGCCTGGCGTAGCGTCGTTGGGACCCCAGGCAGCGCCCGCATCGACAAACGCCGACATGCGCAGCGACTGGTCGTCCTTGAGGCCCGGCAGCGGGAAGAAGAGTTCCGCATTGCCGATCACGCGCTTGTTGCCGCCCAGCGCATCGCCGTTGGCATCCTTCGGCCCCAGCGTACCGTTCTTGAAGCCGCGCACCGAGCTGTTTCCACCCGCGTAAAAGTTCTTGAAGAACGGCAGTTCATCGCCCGCCAGACCATCGCCGATGCCAACTTCGCCATTGAGCATGAGGGTAAAACGTTTGCTTAACGGGAAGAAGTGCTGTTGCTGATACGACAACTTGTAATACTGAAGGCTGCCGGCGGGCGTTCCAACTTCCGCCGCCACGCGCTGCAGCATGCCCTTGGTCGGGAACAGATGGCTGTTGCGGGTATCGCGCGCCCACGCGGTATCCAAACGTAGCGTAGTGTCATCACGCTTACCTGTAGGGCCCACGAAGCGCTGGTACGGAGTTTCAGGCACGAGGGGTACGGCATCAGGGTTGTAAGGGGTAAGCGAAATCGAAGTCTGCTCGTAGGTCAGGCCAAACGAGATGGAATCGCGCTCATTAAGCGGCAGTCCAAGCCGCGCGCCCACACCATACGTTGATGTCTTGTAATTGCTCACATTATCAAGCGAACTCGAATCGACATCGCGCCGGTACAGGTCATACCCGAGGCTGATGCCGTCAAGCGTGAAATAGGGGTTGGTAAACGACAACGCATACACGGTATTGACGCTGCCCGAGTTGATTTGCGCCGATAGCCGGTTGCCGGTGCCGAACACGTTGTTCTGTGACACCGAGCCCGACAGCACCAGGCCCTCGGACGACGAGAAGCCGGCGCCCAGCATCACGTTACCGGTGGGCTTTTCGGTCACGCCCACATTGACGTCGACCTGGTCGGTGGTGCCGGCCACGCTCGGGGTTTCGATGTTGACTTCGCTGAAGAAGCCCAGGCGGTTGAGCCGTTCGCGCGAACGATTGATTTTTTCGGCATCGTAATACGCGCCTTCCATTTGCCGCACTTCGCGGCGCACCACTTCATCGCGGGTTTTGGTGTTGCCGGCCACGTTGACGCGGTTCACATAAACCCGGCGACCGGGATCGACGAACAGGGTGAACGCGACCGTGCCCTTTTCCCGATCGAGTTCGGGTACCGCATTGACGTTGGCGAACGCGTAGCCGTCATTGCCCAGACGGTCGCCGATTTTTTTGGTGGTCTCGGTCAGGCGATCGCGCGCGAACACCTCGCCCGGCTTGACGGTAATGAGTTTTTTCAACTCGGCTTCCGGCACCAGCATCTGCCCCGCCAGCTTGACGTCCGACACCCTGTACTGCGGCCCTTCGGTGACGTTGATGGTGATATAGATGCCCTGTTTGTCAGGCGAAATCGACACCTGATTGGAGTCGACGTTAAATTCCAGATAACCGCGATTGAGGTAAAACGAGCGCAAGGCTTCGATATCCCCGCTCAGGCGCGTTTTGGAATACTGGTCATTTTTGCTGTACCAGGTCAGCCAGCCCGATGTGGTCGAGGTGAACTGGTTCAGCAATTCCTTTTCCTTGAACGCCTTGTTGCCAACGATGCTGATTTGCTGGATTTTGGCGCTACTGCCTTCGACCACATCAAACTGCACTGCAACCCGGTTGCGTTCCAGCGGCGTGAGCGTGGACCTGATTTCGACTGCGTATTTTCCGCGGTTGAAATACTGGCGCTGCAATTCCTGCTCGGCCTTGTCCAGCAAAGCCCGGTCGAGTACGCGACCCTCTGCCAGGCCGGTCTGTTTCAGACCGGCTTTCAAGTCCTCTTCGGAAAACTCCTTAATGCCTGACAGCGTAATTTTGGCGATCGAGGGGCGCTCTTCAACCGTGACAATCACGACGCCATCGCGTGCTTCCAGCCTGACATCCTTGAAAAAACCGGTGGCGTAGAGCGCCTTGATCGCCGCTGCGGTTTTTTCGTCGGTCATCACCTCGCCGACTTTCACCGGCAGGTAGCTGAATACGGTTCCCGCCTCGGTACGCTGGATGCCTTCGACCCGGATGTCCTTGACGACGAAAGGCGCCTCGGCAAAGACGGGCTGCACGACAAAAACAGCAGCCAGGGCAAGCGTCAAACGGTTCAGAATCATGTTTATTTCATCCACCTATCAGGCGTTGCAAATCGTTGAACAGGGCAAATGACATCAGCAGCAGCAGGAGTGCCATGCCGATCCGGCTGCCTATTTCCATGGTGCGCTCGGACACGGCCCGGCCCGTGAAAACTTCCGCCACATAATACATGAGGTGCCCCCCATCCAGTAACGGGATCGGCAGCAGATTCAGCACCCCCAGGCTCACGCTCACCAGCGCCAGAAAGCCCACAAAACTGATCCAGCCAAGCGTGGCGCTCTGCCCTGCGTAGTCAGCAATCGTCAGCGGGCCCGACAGGTTTTTCCAGGACACTTGCCCCATCACCATACGCCCCATCATCTCCAGGGTGAACAGGCTCATGTCCCAGGTTTTGACTGCGCCCTGCCCCAGCGCGTCGAGCGGACCGTAACGCACCTCGGTCATCAACGTGGCCAGCGTGGATTCGTCAACCTGGGGGCCGGCGCCGATCTTGCCGACGCGCTGGCCGGCTTCGTCCACGGCATCCGGCACCACCGTCAAGCTTGCGCCCTGCCCTTTCCGCTCATACTCAATACGCAAGGGCTTGGCAGGATGCCGGCGTACCACCTCCACCCAGGCCTGCCAGTTTGCAACGGCCTGGCCGTTGGCCGAAACCAGCCGGTCGCCGGGCTGAAAACCCGCGCGCGCGGCTGCGCCATCCGGCAGGATTTTTCCGATCACCGGCGCAATCTCCGGATCGAAACGCACGATCCCCAGGGGGCGCAAGGTATCCCGCTCGAGGTTCCCGGTTTCGATCGGCTGCGCATCGAGTTGCACGCTGCGGCCATTCGCCAGCCCCAGCACGATGGGGTCGCCGGCCACCCCGACACGCAGCAGATTCAGCCGCACGTCCTGGAACGTAAGGGTTGCGTTGCCGTTGACGCTGCGTATTTCATCGCCCGCGACCAAACCGGCCCGTGCAGCGGGGGTGCCCGCAGGCGGCTCGCCGATCATGGGCTTCAGTGCCGGCAACCCATGCATGAACAGGGCCGCATAAAATACGATTGCGAGCAGGAAGTTGGCGATGGGGCCCGCCGCAACAATGCCGATGCGGCGCCAGACGCTGGCGCGGTTAAAGCTGCGGTGCGCCTCGGCAGCCGGGACGTCGCCCTCCCGCTCATCGAGCATTTTGACGTAGCCGCCAAGCGGCAATGCGGCCAGCGACCACTCGGTTTGATCCCGACCGAAACGGCGGCTGGCCAGCGGTTTGCCGAAGCCGACCGAAAAACGCAGCACCTTGACGCCGGCCAGTCGCGCGGCGAAATAATGGCCCAGTTCGTGCACCACGACCAGGATGCCGATCGCGACCAGAAACCATAAAACAGTGTGCAAAATATTCATGCGTTTACGCGTTCCAAATACGTTTCGGTCGCTGTCCGCGCCCGGCGGTCGGCATCGAGCAATTCATCCAGCGTTTGAACGGCGCCGTCAGCCAGCTTGTCCAGGGTATGGGCAATGCTCGCAGCGATGGCATTGAATGGCACGGCGCCATCCAGAAAACGCGCCACCGCCACTTCGTTGGCGGCATTCAGCAGGGCTGCGGCGTTGCCCCCCGAATGCAGCGCGTCGAACGCCAACTGCAGACAGGGAAAGCGGGCTGTGTCAGGCGCTTCGAAAGTGAGCTGCCTGCCCATCAAGTCGAGTGCCGACACGCCTGCCTCGATCCGCTCGGGAAATCCCAGCGCATAAGCAATCGGCGTGCGCATATCGGGCGACCCCATTTGCGCGATGACCGAACCATCAATATATTCGACCATCGAATGCACGATGCTTTGCGGATGGACCACCACCTTGATCTGCTCGGGGCGCGCATTGAACAGCCAGCGCGCCTCGATCACTTCGAGGCCCTTGTTCATCAGGCTCGCCGAATCAACCGAGATTTTTTTCCCCATCACCCAGTTGGGATGGGCCACCGCTTGCGCAGGCGTGGCAGCAGCAATGGCTTCGGCCGACCAGGTGCGGAAAGGTCCGCCGGAAGCCGTGAGCCACAAAGCATTCACCCCTGCGCGTTGAAAATCGCCCTCGAAACCCCGTGGCAGCGACTGGAAAATCGCATTGTGCTCGGAATCGATAGGCAGCAACTCGGCGCCGCTGGCGGCTATCGCATCCATGAACAACTGGCCGGACACCACCAGCGTCTCTTTATTCGCGAGCAGTATTCTTTTGCCTGCCTGCGCCGCCGCCAGGGTGGCAGGCAGCCCCGCAGCGCCGACGATGGCGGCCATGACGGTATCGACTTCGGGGGCAGTTGCCACTTCGCTCAACGCAGCGGCGCCTTGCAGCACCGTCACCGGAAGCTTCTCTTCCGCGATGCGCGCGCGCAATGCCGTTGCCGCCGCAGGCTCGCTCATCACCGCCACGCGCGGCCGGTGAACCCGACATTGCTCGACCATGCGTTCAACCTGGGTCGCGCCGGTCAAGGCAAAAACCTCGAACCGGCCCGGATGGCGCGACACGACATCGAGCGTGTTGACGCCGATGGTGCCGGTGGCGCCCAGCACGGTCAGTACACGTGGCGGGAGGCCGCTGGATTTTGCGTCGCCTGGTTTCATACGGCACGCTCCAGCCACATGAGCATGCCCGCTGCGATCGGCAAGGTAGAGAGCAGGGCGTCAATCCGGTCCAGCACGCCGCCATGGCCAGGCAGCATGGCGCCGCTGTCTTTCATGCCGGAAACCCGCTTGACCCAGGACTCGAACAAATCGCCCAGCACCGACAGATAGAGCAATCCCGACACCATAAGAAGCAGCGACAACAAGGGCAACGCGACCCATAGACTCAATGCGCCCGCATACAGCGCGAGCGCGCCCCAGGCGCCCGCGACGCCTTCCCAGGTTTTGCCCGGGCTGATCGCGGGTGCGAGCTTGCGACGCCCGAAATGACGCCCCGCAAAGTAGGCTGCCGTATCGGCAATCCAGACAATCGCCATCACTCCCAGTAATACACCGGGGCCGCGTGAATGCAAATACAGAAGTGCCGCCCAGGTCGGCAACAGCAGCACGACACCGACCAGGGCACGCAGCCATGCCTGCTGCGCACGCCATCGGCCGAGCAACCACAGCGGGGCAAGCAGCAGCCAGAACCCCATCGCCAGCACGACGAGCCCGGTCTGGAATGCGGGCCAGCTTTCAGCCAGAACATAGGGCAATACCAACGCGGCAAGCGCCAGCAACGCGGCATAAACGCGCGCCGACGGCGGCGGGAAATCGCTCAGGCGCGCCCATTCATAGGCGGCCAGGCCAGCCACCCCCGCCATCAAGACTGCCCATAACCAGGCGGGCGCCCACACCACGGCGGACACAAACACGCCCAGCATGACCAGGGCTGTCAGTACCCGTCTGAGTAGCGGCGTCACAGGCTCCGCTCCGCGTATGGCGTCACGATGGCGCGCGCACCTGATCGCTGGTCCGGCCAAACCGGCGCTCACGGGAACGGTAAGACGCAATTGCTGCGTCAAGCGCTGCAGCATCGAAGTCGGGCCATAAGGCATCGGTGAAATGCAGTTCGGTGTAAGCCAGTTGCCACAACAGAAAATTGCTGATGCGCTGCTCGCCGCCGGTGCGGATAAAGAGGTCGGGTTCGGGCACATCGGCAACGCTCAGTTGTTGCGCCAGCAGGACTTCGTTTACCGCGTCCGCCGCCACGCCCGATTCCATCAGGCGCTTGACCGCCTGCACAATGTCCCAGCGTCCGCCGTAGTTGGCGGCAACCGTAAACGTAAGGCGCGTGTTATTGACGGTGAGCGCTTCAGCGTCCCGAATCAGCGTCTGGATGCGTTCGGAAAACCCCGACACGTCGCCGATCACCCGAAACCGGATGCCATTTTCGTGCAGGCGTGCGACTTCATTTTCCAGCGCGCGCATGAACAGCTCCATCAACAAGGTGACTTCTTCCTGCGGGCGGCGCCAGTTTTCGGAGCTGAAGGCAAACACGGTGAGATGCGACACCCCGCGCTCGGCACACGCGCGGATCACCCCGCGCAAGGCCTCGACGCCCTTGCGGTGACCGGCCACGCGCGGCATCAACCGGCGCTTCGCCCAGCGGCCATTGCCATCCATGATGATGGCAATGTGCCGAGGCACCTCAGTACGTGTTGGAATTTTTTGCTTCGCGCGGTCAGACACGCCGAATATGCTCACCAGAGATGCTCAGACTGCGAGCAGGTCTTTCTCTTTATCGGCCAGCATCTTGTCGATTTCGCCGATGTATTTGTCGGTGAGTTTTTGCACCTCGTCCTGGGTGCGGCGCTCTTCGTCTTCCGTCGCGGTCTTTTCCTTGACCATGTCTTTGACGGTACCGTTAGCGTCGCGGCGAATATTGCGGACTGCCACGCGCGCACCTTCCGCCTCGTTGCGTACCACCTTGATCAGATCGCGACGACGCTCTTCGGTCAGGGACGGCGTCGGCACCCGGATCACATCGCCATAGGTGGAAGGATTGAGGCCCAGATCGGAATCGCGTATCGCTTTCTCGATCTTGGCGACCATGTTTTTTTCCCATGGCTGCACGCCTATCGTACGGCTGTCGATCAGCGACACGTTCGACACCAGCGGGACCGCAGTGGGACTGCCGTAATAGTCAACCATCACGTGATCGAGAATACCGACATGCGCACGCCCGGTGCGAACCTTTGCCAAATCGATTTTCAGCGATTCCAGCGTTTTACCCATTTTATCTTCGGCAGATTGTTTGATTTCGGCGATGCTCATTTCAGCCATTTCAACTCCTCAACTTAAAGACACGCGCGTGCCTTCGTTTTCGCCCATCACCACGCGCTTCAACGCGCCAGCCTTGAAAACATTAAACACAACCAGCGTCAGTTTCTGTTCGCGACACAAGGCAAAAGCGGCGGTATCCAGCACACCCAGATTTTTGGCGATCGCCTCATCGAAGCCGAGCGTCTCGTAGCGCGTCGCCGTTGCGTCTTTATTCGGATCGGCGGAGTACACCCCATCGACCTTGGTCGCCTTGATCAACAAATCGGCATCAATCTCGGCTGCGCGCAATGCGGCTGCGGTGTCCGTGGTGAAGAACGGGTTGCCCGTGCCCCCCCCAAAAATCACCACCCGACCGGCCTCCAGATGACGTACCGCCACATCGCGATCAAACGCCTCGCCAACATGGCTGATATGGACTGCCGTTTGCACCCGTGCATCGACTCCAGCCAGTTGCAACGCATCTTTCAGCGCCAGCGCATTCATTACCGTGGCCAGCATGCCCATCGAATCGGCATTGGCGCGGTTCATTCCGGACAATGCGCCGGTGGCGCCGCGAAACAGATTGCCGCCGCCGACGACAATCCCCACCTGCACGCCCAAGGCCGCCACGTCGCGTATCTGCGCAACAAAACCGGCCATGGTTTCACCATGGTAGCCAAAACCTTCCGGCCCCATCAGGGCCTCGCCGGACAGCTTCAGCAGGATGCGTCGGACCGGGGCCATACCGGCTTAAACCTTGCCGGCAGCGGCCACTTCAGCTGCGAAGTCGGTTACTTTCTTTTCGATGCCTTCGCCCACCACCAGCATCACGAAACCATGACACTGCGAGTTTTTAGATTTGAGCACCTGCTCGACGCTCTGCTTGTCGTCCTTGACGAAAGGCTGTGACAACAACGTGACTTCCTTGAGGTACTTTTGAACCGTACCTTCGGCAATTTTTTCCAGCATGGCTTCGGGCTTGCCGGCTTCCCTGGCTTTCTCGATGGCAATGCGGCGTTCCGTATCCAGCAGATCCGACGACACGCCCGATGCGTCCAAAGACTTCGGCTTGGATGCGGCGATATGCATGGCAATGTCACGCGCCAGAGCTTCGTCGCCCGTCACATCGACCAGCACGCCGATCTTGCCGCTGTGGATGTAGCTGGCGAATTTGCCCTGGGCGTCGAGGCGAACAAAGCGGCGCACCGACATGTTTTCGCCCATCTTGCCTACCAGCTCGGTACGCACCGCTTCCACGGTGCTGCCTTTGTGCGGCAGCGCGGACAGGGCAGCCACGTCAGCCGGATTCTGATTCAGCACCATTTCAGCCAGCACGCCGGACAACGCCAGGAAGTCGTCATTCTTGGCCACGAAATCGGTTTCGCAGTTCACTTCCACCATGGCAGCCGACTTGCCATCGGCACTGATGGCAATCGTCACGACGCCTTCAGCGGCCACACGACTTGCGCTCTTGGCAGCCTTGTTGCCGAAACGCACGCGCAGAATTTCGTCGGCTTTCTGCATATCGCCGCCCGCTTCCGTCAACGCTTTTTTACAGTCCATCATCGGCGCGTCGGTTTTTTCGCGCAGCTCTTTAACCATGCTTGCAGTAATTTCTGCCATGTTGCACTCCCTCAATTCGGTTTCGATACAGCCAGTTTCAATACAGAAAGAGGGGCAAACGCCCCTCCTTGAATACGCTCGCCGGATTCCTCCGGCGACGCAGCAGCGCGTTGCGCTTATTCAGCGGCGACGCCGCCCTCTTCGTCTTCTTCAACTTCGATGAACTCTTCGCCGCCGACGATCTCGCTGATGACCTGAGCGCGGCCTTCCAGCGCTGCATCGGCCATACCACGTGCATACAGACGAATCGCACGCGCCGAGTCGTCGTTACCGGGGATCACGTAATCCAGACCTTCCGGGCTGTTGTTGGTATCCACCACGCCAATCACCGGGATGCCAAGTTTCCTGGCTTCAACCACGGCGCCCTTCTGGTAGCCGACATCGATGATGAACAGCGCGTCCGGCAGGCCGCCCATTTCACGGATGCCGCCCAGGCTGCGTTCCAGCTTGTCGACTTCGCGCTGAACGGTCAGCGTTTCTTTCTTCGACAGGCGACCCGGTTCTGCCAGCGAGGCTTCCAGATCGTTCAGACGCTTGATCGACTGCTTGACCGTCTTGAAGTTGGTCAGCATGCCGCCCAGCCAGCGGTTGTCGACGTAAGGCATGCCGGCGCGCTGCGCTTCTTCGCGCACGATGTCGCGCGCAGCACGCTTGGTGCCGACGAAGAGCACGGTGCCTTTATTCGATGAAACCTGACGGACGAATCTTTGCGCCTCCTGGAACATCGGCAGCGATTTTTCCAGGTTGACGATGTGAATTTTGCTGCGATGACCGAAGATGAACGGGGCCATCTTGGGATTCCAGAAACGGGTCTGGTGACCGAAGTGGACACCGGCTTCCAGCATTTGGCGCATTGTGACTGACATGTAAAACTCCTGAAGGGTTGAGCCTCCACCCGTCAGCAGCCGCACGTTTGTTAGGTAAACGTGCAACCACCCTTTTTAATGACAGGTGTGCGTATTTATCCGAACGATTTCGGACAGCCGACGATTCTAATGCCATAAGGCTTACTTTTCAAGGGAAAACCTGCCTCCGGTTACCCGCCGCGCCGGCCCGAATCAAAATCCGCGACAAGCGCTGCGCTTATCCCGGCACATGCCGTCCGGGCCAGTCCAATTGCCGGCGCGAGTACCCAATTGCCGGCGCGAGTACCCATGGCGCTTACAGGGTTGGTTTGTCCCGCTGCGGGCGCGATAGAATGCGCCTTTACCCTACGCCCTACGCTCCATGACTGTCACCATCAAAACCGGCGCTGAAATCGAAGCCATGCGCATCGCCGGCCGGCTCGGGTCGGAAGTGCTCGACTACATCACGCCCTTCGTCAAACCCGGCGTCACCACCGGCGAACTCGACAGCTTATGTCACGATTACATGGTGGACGTGCAAGGCACGATCCCGGCGCCGCTGAACTACGCGCCCCCCGGCCATGCGCCCTACCCCAAGTCGATCTGCACCTCGGTCAACAACCAGGTGTGCCATGGCGTGCCGGGCGACAAGCTGCTCAAGAACGGCGACATCGTGAACCTCGACATCACGGTGATCAAGGATGGCTGGCACGGCGACACCAGCCGCATGTTCGCGGTGGGCGAGGTGACGGCTCAGGCCAGGCGCCTGATCCAGATCACCTATGAAGCCATGTGGATAGGAATTTGCCGCGTCAAGCCGGGCGCACGGCTCGGCGACGTCGGCCATGCGATCCAGCAGTTTGCCGAAAACAGCGGCTACAGCGTGGTACGCGAATTTTGCGGTCACGGCATCGGCCTCAATTTCCATGAAGACCCGCAGGTGCTGCACTACGGCAAAGCCGGTACCGGACTGGTGCTGGAAGCCGGCATGACCTTCACCATCGAACCGATGATCAACGCCGGGCGACGCGATATCCGCCAGATGCCGGACGGCTGGACCATCACCACCAAGGATCGCAGCCTGTCGGCGCAATGGGAGCACACCGTGCTGGTCACCGATGCGGGCTATGAGGTGTTGACTGTATCGGCGGGCAGCCCGGCCGTCCCCGACCGCGTTCAATCGGCCGCGTGAGCGAAACACCGTTCGCCGAGCTTCGCGAGCGACTCAAATCCGGGCGCGCGGCGCTGGCCGCAGCCTATCTCAAAAAACCTGAGGTTTTTCACTACCTGACGCGGCATACCGCGCTGGTGGATAGCGTGCTGGCGGAAATCAGCACCCGGGTCGCGCTGCCCGCGAGCATCTGTCTCGCCGCTGTCGGCGGCTACGGGCGCAGCGAACTCTTCCCCGGATCGGATGTGGATGCACTGCTGCTGCTGCCGCATGAACCCACCGCCCAAGAACAGGCTGCGCTGGAAAACTGGGTACAGGCCTGCTGGGACGTGGGGCTGGAAATCGGCCATAGCGTGCGGACCATCGAGAACTGCATCGCAGAGGCCGACGCCGACCTCACCGTGGAAACCAACCAGCTCGAAGCGCGCTACGTATGGGGTGCCGCCGGCTTGTTTGACGCATTCAGACAGCGCTTTATGGCCCGCTTCGACGCCCAGCATTTTTTTGACGGCAAATACGCCGAACAGCAGGCGCGCCACGCCCGTTTCGACGACAGCGCGTACAAGCTCGAACCCAACCTGAAAGACAGCCCGGGCGGTCTTCGCGACCTGCATACCATCCACTGGCTGGCCCGGGCGTGCGGCATTGCGGGAGGCTGGAACGGACTGGCCGCGGCCAACCTGCTGACCCGACTCGAAGCGCGGCGCATTGCGCACGTTGAAACCGGCCTGTCGGGATTGCGAATTCGCCTGCATCTGCTGGCCAGGCGACGCGAAGATCGCCTGGCTTTCGATTTCCAGACCGAACTGGCCGCGCAACTGGGGCTGACCGACAGCGCGCACAAGCGGGCCGGCGAGCATCTGATGCAGGGCTACTACCGCGCCGCCAAGCTGATTCAACGCGCCAATGACATTCTGCTGCAGTCGCTGCGGGTGCGACTGTTTCCGGTGACCGCACCGCCCGAGCCCATCGATGAAGATTTTCAGGTCCGGGCCAACCTGCTGGAAGCCCGCTCCGCCGACCTCTTCAAGCGCAAACCCGACGCGATGCTGCGTGCCTTCATCCTGTACGCCCAGCACCCGGAACTGGCGGGCTTCGAGCCCGCCACGCTGCGCGCGCTGTGGCGCGGGCGCGCCCACATCAATGCAGCATTTCGCGCGCATCCCGGGCATCGTGCGCTATTCATGTCGCTGCTGCGCCAGCCGCGGGGCATCACCCGGGCGCTGCGTGCCATGCACCGATACGGGCTGCTCGGATGCATCATCCCGGCGTTTGGCCGCATCATCGGACAAATGCAGCATGACCTGTTTCACGTCTATACCGTGGACGAACACATCCTGACCGTATTGCGCAACGTGCGGCGGCTGACCGTGCCGGAGCTGGCGCACGAATTGCCGCTTGCCAGCGAACTGATGGCCGCGTTCGAAAAACCCGAACTGTTGTATCTGGCTGCGCTGTTTCACGACATCGCCAAGGGCCGTGGGGGCGACCACTCCGAACTGGGCATGGCAGATGCCCGGCGATTTTGCACCCGGCATGGACTCGACAAAACGGACAGCGAACTGGTTGTCTGGCTGGTCGGCACGCATCTGGTCATGTCCAGAACCTCGCAAAAGGAGGACATCAGCGACCCCGACGTCATCGCCGCATTTGCCGCCAAAGTCGGCAGCCTGCGCCGCCTGACTGCCCTCTATCTGCTCACGGTTGCCGACATCCGCGGCACCAGTCCGCATGTCTGGAATGCCTGGAAAGGCAAGTTGCTGGAGGATCTGTATAAAACGACGCGCATGCATCTGACCAGCGGCGAAGTCGCCGTGTCCGACACGACCACCCGGCAAGAGGAGGCGCGCGTCAATCTTGCCCTGTATGGCCTGCCCGATACGGCGGCCGACGCGTTATGGCAACACCTCGATGCCCGTTACTTCGCCCGCTTCGAGGCACTGGATATGGCCTGGCAAGCGCGGATGTTGTGGCGGCGCATCGACAGCCCGGATGCGGTCGTACGCGCGCGCCTCTCCCCTGCGGGAGAGGGTATCCAGGTGCTGGTATACACCCCCAGCCGCGCCGACCTGTTTGCCCGTATCTGCGGCTTCTTTGCGCGGATTCAGTACTCCATTCTTGAAGCCAAGATTCACACCACCCGGCATGGCTACGCGCTGGACAGTTTCCAAGTGATGGACCTGGCGAATCGCGGGATTCACTATCGCGACTTCCTGAGTTTTGTGGAACACGAACTGACACGCGACCTCGATCCGGCACGCCCGATACAAGCGGCACCGCATGGACGATTGTCTCGCCACCAGCGCCATCACCCCTACCCCACAACGGTGCGACTGCAGGCCGACGCGCCCGGCCACGGCCACATGCTGTCGATCACCTGCGCGGATCGCGGCGGATTGCTGTTTAAAATTGCGGAAGTCCTGATGCGGCATCACGTCAGCGTCTATGCGGCCAAAATCGACACGCTGGGCGAGCGCGCCGAGGACACATTCCAGGTTCTGGGCGAGCCCTTGAATACGCCTGCCGGGGTTGAAGCGCTGGTCGCCGAAATACGGGAAGCGTTAAAGTGATCCGGTCTGAAGCGACTCAGGGCGCGGGGCGCGCGTATTCGTCCACGTAGCGCCCGCGTGCCGGCGACTTGCGTGTCGGCGGCGACTTCTTGCCGGATTCGCCGGCGGGCTTTTTAACTTTCTCGTCCGACTCGGTTTTAGTGCGATTACGGACACGACCGGGGCGGACGGCGGTGCCGGCTCCCACGTTACCGGCCAGACGCAGACCCGAATCCCCGTTCTCCCGAACCTCGGCCCCTGCACGCCGCATCGCTATCAGCCCGCTCATGCGGCCACCTGCCCTTCCTTGAGGCTGCCCGCCAGCGTACGCGTCAGCGCGATCAGGCTGCTCAATATTTCGGCGGTCGGATTCTCCTCGCACGCACTGATCTTGCTATCAGCGTAAACCGAAAGAATCAGCAGGTTGTGCTGCACCTCCGATGGCAATGCCAGCGTGCTGCCCGCAACGGAAGCCTGAATGCCGTGCCATACAGCACGGCTTTCCGCCAGGGCCTCGGCCAGAAAAACGTCACGGCTGGGCGCATTCCAGTACCGCTGCACGGTCATCAACCGCGCTGCAAGATCGTCGAGTTGAACCGCTTCGTCCATCATCATGCGGGATGGACAAATGCTGCGTTGGGCCTGCTGGATGTATTGTTCTGAATTCATCGTTATCCTTGCTGCCTGTGCCGGAGCACCTCGCCCACGACTACCTAACAGGTTAGCGGCCAAGGCAGGAACAACTTTAGGCAGGCGAAATGCATGCCGGAAACCAGGACTGCGTGCTAATCGTCCTGCAGGCGCTGCCCCGGGAACAAGGTGTCGGTAAAGCCAAAGGCGCGCAAGTCGCGAATCCGCATGGGATAAAGCACGCCGTTCAGGTGATCGACTTCGTGCTGCACCACGCGCGCATGAAAACCGCTGACGCTGCGGTCGATCGGCCGGCCTGTCGCGTCAACGCCCTGATAGCGCAGTTCAGTGTAGCGCGGCACCAGTCCGCGCATGCCCGGAACCGACAGACACCCCTCCCAGCCCTCCTCCATCATGTCCGACAAGGGTGTGAGCAGCGGGTTGATCAGAACAGTAAAGGGCACCGGTTCAACTTCCGGATAACGCGGGTTGGGTTGCAGGGGGTTCACGTTGACCTCGAACATCACGACCTGCAGGCCGACGCCGATTTGCGGCGCTGCAAGGCCAGCGCCATCAAGCGCGCGCATGGTGTCGTGCATGTCGACAAGCAGACGGGCCAGTTCCAGCGAAGCAAAATCCGCCACCGGACGCGCAGGCGCCAGCAGCCGCGGGTCGCCCATTTTCAGGACATCGCGGATCGCCATGGCTGCTCCAGCTGCTTCAACGCGTCGTCGTCCAGCCAGCGCCACTCGCCCGGCGCCAGGCTTGCGGGCAAATCATAGCGGCCGATGGCCTCGCGATGCAGGCTGGCCACCCGATTGCCGGTTGCCGCAATCATGCGTTTGACCTGATGGTATTTGCCCTCGGCGAGGGATAGCCGCAGTGTATGGGCATCGATCGCTTCGCAGGCCAGCGCGGCAATCGGCGCCGGCTCGTCGTTGAGCAGCACGCCGGTTCGCAAGGCTTCCAGCATGGCATCGCTCACCGGATCGGCACAGGTGGCGCGATACACCTTGGCCACGCCTTTTCTGGGCGAAATCATGCGGTGAATGAACTGGCCATCGTCGGAAAACAGCAGCAGTCCCGTGGTGTCCTGGTCGAGCCGCCCGACGCATTGCACCCCGCGTTGCAGCAGCAGCGGCGGCAGCAGGGAAAACACGCTGCGGTGATGGCTGGGATGGTGCGAGCACTCGTACCCGACTGGTTTATGCACCAGCACATAGGCCTTTTCACGGTAAATCCAGGCAACGCCATCGACCGTCAGTTCGAGCCCAACCGGATTCACCTCGATCTCGGGATCGTCGCACACCACGCCGTTGACCTCGACCGCGCCTGCCCGCACGCGCGCCTCGCACACCTTGCGCGAGCCAAATCCTTGCGAACGCAATACCCGGTTGAGCTTCATGGAAACAGGTTTCGCCATACGCTTAAAACTTGCACAGTCCGGCTGAATCATTGGTCACCAACTGCTCCAGCAGGTGCCGAACCTGCAACATCACTTCGCCCAGCAAGGGCTGGATTTCTTCCATCTGGATGCCGTCCGTCGACAGGCCGCGCCCGGCGGCATGGTTCACCACCGCGCCCACGGTCGCGTAGCAAAGCGCAAGCTCGCGCGCCAGATAGGCCTCCGGCATGCCGGTCATGCCCACCATGTCGGACCCGTCGCGCTCCATACGGTTGATTTCGGCAGCCGTTTCCAGGCGCGGCCCCTGCACCGCGCCATAGACGCCGCCGTCGCGCAGGCTGATACCGGCGCTGGCTGCGGCCTGTAGCAAGGCGATGCGCATCGCGTCGCAATAGGGAAAGGTGAAGTCGAGATGGGTGACCAGCTTGTCGCTTTCGACAAAATACGTGGAAGCACGGCCATGCGTGTAGTCAATAATCTGATCGGGAACGACCAGCGTGCCGGGAATCAGCTCGGGATGAATGCCGCCGACGGTGGCCACCGACACCACGCGATCGACGCCATGATCCTTGAGCGCCCACAGGTTGGCGCGGTAGTTCACCTCGTGCGGCGGGATGGTATGGCCGTAGCCATGGCGTGCCAGAAAAATCACTTCCTGGTCGCAGATATGGCCGAAGCTCAGCGCGCCGGACGCTTCGCCGTAAGGGGTGCGCGCCACTTTGCGATGGGTGATTTCCAGATTGGCGAGCTGGGTCAGCCCGGTGCCGCCGATGATGCCTAGCATGTTATTGGTCCTTTAAAGCGTAAATGGCAGGCAGGTTGCGCCACAATCCATAGGCATCCATGCCGCAGCCGAACACATAACGATTGGGCACGCTCAGCCCCACAAAATCGGCCTGGATCGGTTTATCCAGTCCATTGTTCTTGTCGGTCAACACCGCCGACCACACGCGCGCCGCGCCCATGCTCAGGAGCTTGTCGCGGATCGCGGTCAGGGTTTCGCCCTCGTCGAGGATATCGTCCAGCACCAGCACGGCGCGGCCCGCCACATTTTGCCCCGGCAGCACGCGCCACTCGATTTCCGCGCCCGTGGTGTTGCCGCGATAACGGGTGACGTGCAGATAATCGAACTCCAGCGGAAAGCGCAGCTTCGGCAACAGTTGGCCGGCAAACACGACCGCACCGCCCATCACCGGGAGCACCAGCGGAAAAGCATCGGCCAGGGCATCGGTAATTTCGCCCGCCAGGCGCGCAAGCACCGCCTGCACCTCGTCCTCGGACGCAATGGGATCAGCGTGGTCCAGCAGTTGTTGCGCTTCAAGCCGGGTCATGGCCCACCTGTGAATAGGGGAAAGCCCGCAGTTTACCTGCAATAACGGGCAGGCCGTGACAGCAAGGATGCTTTCCAGACGCGTCTCCGCTCGAGTAAGCTTGCGCCATGCCGCATCCCGTTCCACACTCTTTCGACATGGCTGGCTGGCTATCCGCCGCGCGCCAACTGCCCTCGCCCAACTGCGACACGCGCCCGGAAGATACGGCGATCGAACTCATCGTCATCCACAACATCTCGCTGCCGCCCGGCGTGTTCGACGGCGACGCGGTAATCGCGCTGTTTTTAAATCGGCTCGACTGGGACGCGCATCCGTATTACCAGTCGATACGCGACATCAAGGTATCGGCGCATTTCTTCATCCGCCGCGACGGCAGCCTGATCCAGTTCGTGCCGTGCAGCCTGCGCGCCTGGCATGCCGGCGTGTCGAGCTGGTGCGCGCGCGAACGCTGCAACGATTTTTCCATCGGCATCGAGCTTGAAGGCACGGATGATTTGCCGTTCACCGAAGCGCAGTACGCCAGCCTGCTTCCGCTGCTGGATACGCTGAAGCAGGCGTATCCGATCAAGGCAATCGTCGGCCACAGCGACATCGCGCCGGGGCGCAAGACCGATCCGGGGGGATGTTTCGAGTGGGAGCGGGTGCGGGGGGGTGGAGGCTTGAAGCGTTCGGCCTGATTATGGATTTGTCGGCGGTTTTTTGCCTGTCCAAGGCCGGGCGGCCCGCGCTATCCCCGGCCAACTCACCTCTGTCCGGCGAAACCCGCCCCACCCACGGTAAAATTCCACCCACCCCATTTCAGTACCCACCCATGCGCCTCGGCACCCCGCTCTCCCCTTCCGCTACCCGCGTCATGCTCCTGGGTGCGGGCGAACTCGGCAAGGAAGTCATCATCGCGCTGCAGCGCCTGGGCGTTGAAGTCATCGCAGTGGACCGCTACGCTCACGCGCCGGGGCATCAGGTCGCGCATCGCGCGCACGTGATCGACATGAGCGACGGTGTCGCTCTGCGCGCACTGATCGAGGCGGAAAAGCCGCATTGGGTGGTGCCGGAAATCGAGGCCATCGCCACCGAAACCTTGCTGGAAGTCGAAGCCGCCGGACTGGCCGAAGTCATCCCCACCGCGCGTGCCACCCATCTCACCATGAACCGCGAGGGCATCCGCCGGCTTGCCGCCGAAACACTGGGCCTGCCGACCTCGCCCTATGTGTTTGCCGACAGCCTGGCCGAAATGACCGCCGCCGCTGAAAAACTCGGCTACCCGGTCATCGTCAAGCCGGTGATGTCGTCTTCCGGCAAGGGCCAATCGCGGGTCACCGACGCGAGCCAGCTGCAGGCCGCGTGGGACTATGCCGCCAGCGGCGGGCGGGTGGACAAGGGGCGCGTCATTGTCGAAGCGGTGATCGATTTCGACTACGAAATCACACTGCTGACCGTGCGCGCGCGCGGCAGTTCGGGCTCGCTCGAAACGCATTTTTGCGAACCCATCGGTCATCTACAAGTGAAAGGCGATTACGTCGAATCGTGGCAGCCGCAACCGATGTCTGCCGCGGCGCTCGAACGCGCGCAGGAGATTGCCGCTGCGGTCACCGGCAATCTCGGCGGACGCGGCCTGTTCGGCGTGGAGCTGTTCGTCAAGGGCGATGCAGTGTGGTTTTCCGAAGTCAGTCCGCGCCCGCACGACACCGGCATGGTGACAATGGCGACGCAACGTCAGAGCGAATTCGAACTGCACGCGCGCGCCATTCTGGGCCTGCCGGTCGACGTGTCGCTGCGCGAACCCGGCGCGTCGGCAGTGATCTACGGCGGCATGGACGCCGCCGGCATCGCTTATGAAGGCGTCGATGACGCCATGCGCATGCCCGGCGTCGACCTGCGGCTGTTCGGCAAGCCGGATGCGTTTGTGCGCCGCCGCATGGGTGTGGCGCTTGCCACCGCTGATACCATAGGTGAAGCGCGTATGCGGGCCAACGCCGCGGCCGCAACCGTCAAACCCGTGAAAATCCAGGCCATCGAATCCAGATCATCGAATCCAAACCATGCAAACCCACTACCAACGCCTGGGCGGCGCTGAAGTCCTTCGCAACATGGTCGACCGCTTTTACGACCTGATGGACGAAGACCCCGACTACTACGGCATCCGCAAGCTGCACCCGCAAGACCTCAGCGAATCGCGCAACAAACTTGCCTGGTTTCTGAGTGGCTGGACCGGCGGACCGCCGGAATACACCGACCGTTTCGGTCATCCCTTCCTGCGTCGCCGCCACTTGCCGTTTCCCATCGGCGAGTCCGAACGCGATCAGTGGATGGGCTGCATGGTGCGTGCGATGCAGGACGCGGGGATAGACGCAGCAATGCAGCATGAATTGACAGCCGCTTTGTTCAAAACGGCGGATTTCATGCGGAATCAGCACGCATGACAAGATGAAACGACGCATAGGCTGGAGTGTGCTGTTTGCGGTGCTGGCCGGGTTTGCTGTGCTGCCCTGGTTAATGCTGGAAAACAAACCGGCGATCGAGCCCCCGGCTGAGTTTCACCGCACCGACCTTGCGTGGATCAAATCGCTATTTCAGAAACACGACCCGCGCAGCCAGACGCCGGATGTGGTGTATAGCATCCAGCTCAACGAGACCGAGCTCAACCGCCTGCTTAATTACGCGGTCGAACTGCGCCGTGTCAGCGGCATTGCTGCCGAACTCACGCCCGGCCTGGCCACGCTCACTGCCAGGCGGCATCCGGATTCAGAGCCTGCAACTGGGCAACTAGCCCCTGCCAGGCCTCTTCGCCGACTGGACAGCGCGCTTGATCCACGCCTGGCTCCGGCGCGACCCGACCTATGCGGCGCTGGTTGGCGCTGTCTCCAAGGTTGGTTTTAAAGAAAACCAGGCCACGCTGGATTACCGGTGGCAGCCCGAACTCCTGATCCGGATCGAACGCAAAAGCGCCGAGTTGCTTATCGCGCCCGAGGATCAGGCACGCATGATTGCTTATGCCGAGCAACTTGATGCGCTGGTGAAACGCTACCCGCACGGCAGCACCGTACCGCTGGTTCAGATTGTTGCGCCCCTGTTTGCCCATGCCAACGCACTCGGCAGCCATGCTGCCGAGGAAAACCGCGCCGCATTGACGGCCGTCGCCGCTTACCTGTCCGGCATCAGCCTGCCCCGGTTACTGGAGGGCGACAGCAAATCAATCCGCCGTGCACCGCGTGTGCTGCTTTCCCTGCATGAACGGCGCGACTTTGCCGAACACTTCATGATTTCGGCGGCCCTCGCCGTCAACGGTGGCAGCCGGATGGCCAACGCGATCGGCCTGATCAAGGAAGAAGAAGATGCCGCCAAAGGCTCCGGCTTCAGCTTCACCGACCTGGCCGCCAACCATGCCGGCGTCCGGCTTGGCGAGATGGCGACCGGAAAGTCCGCCGCACCTGTTCAGCGGAAACTAGCCACTGCGCGCAGCGATGCGGATTTATTGCCGGACTTTCGCGATTTGCCGGAATTCATGCCCCAGGCCGAATTCGAGCGCCGTTTTGGGCCGGTTGGCAGCCCGCGCTATCAAAAAATCATCAACCGCATCGACGCCCGGCTGATCGCACACCCGCTGGCGCAATAAGCGTCAAACAACCATGCTATAATGCCGGGTTTCCCGCAATCGGCACCTCACCATGTCCCGCAAGCTCCGTAATATCGCCATTATCGCGCACGTCGACCATGGCAAAACCACGCTGGTCGACCAGTTGCTCAAACAATCCGGCACTTTCCGCGACAACCAGGCAGTCGACGAGCGGGTGATGGACTCCAACGACCTGGAAAAGGAACGCGGCATCACCATTCTGGCGAAAAACACCGCCATTACCTACGGTGAATACCACATCAACATCGTCGACACCCCCGGCCACGCCGACTTCGGCGGCGAAGTCGAGCGCGTGCTCGGCATGGTCGACGGCGTGGTGCTGCTGGTCGACGCGGTCGAAGGCCCGATGCCGCAGACGCGCTTCGTGACCAAAAAGGCGCTGGCGCTGGGTTTGAAGCCGATTGTCGTGATCAACAAGGTGGATCGTCCGGGTGCGCGTCCGAACTGGGTCGTCGATCAAACCTTCGATCTGTTCGACAAGCTCCATGCCACCGATGAACAGCTCGACTTCCCGATCATCTACGCTTCGGGCCTCAATGGCTGGGCCTGTCTCGATCTGAAAGACGCGCCCTCGGAAGGCGGTTCGGCCGACAACATGACGACGCTGTTCGACACCGTGATCGCCCATGTCCCCACCCCGCCCGGCTCGCCCGATGCGCCGCTGCAACTGCAAATCGCCGCACTGGATTACTCGACCTACACCGGCCGTCTCGGCGTCGGTCGCGTACTGAACGGCCGCATCAAGCCCGGCATGTCGGTGGTGGTGATGAACCACGAAGACCAGGTCGCCAGCGGCCGCATCAACCAGGTGCTTGGCTTCAAGGGCCTCGACCGCGTGCCGGTGGACGAAGCTGAAGCCGGCGACATCATCATCATTTCGGGTCTGGACGATATCGGCATCGGCGTCACCATCTGCGACCGCGAAAACCCGGTGGGCCTGCCCGTGCTGCCGGTGGACGAACCCACACTGAACATGGACTTCATGGTCAATGCGTCCCCCCTGGCCGGCACCGAAGGCAAGTTCGTCACCAGCCGCCAGATCCGCGAGCGTCTGAAGAAAGAACTGCTGGTCAACGTCGCACTGCGCGTCGACGAAACCGGCGATGCCGATGTGTTCCGCGTCTCCGGCCGCGGCGAATTGCACCTCACCATCCTGCTGGAAAACATGCGTCGCGAAGGCTTCGAGATGGCCGTGGGCAAACCGCGCGTGGTGTACAAGGAAATCAACGGCGAAAAATGCGAGCCGTATGAAAACCTCACCATCGATCTGGAAGACGACACCCAGGGCGCGGTCATGGAAGAAATCGGTCGCCGTCGCGGCGAACTGACCAACATGGAATCCGACGGCAACGGCCGCACCCGCCTCGAATACCACATTCCCGCACGCGGCCTGATCGGCTTCCAGTCCGACTTCATGACCATGACGCGCGGCACCGGCCTGATGAGCCACGTGTTCGACGACTACGGCCCGGTGAAAGCCGACCTGCCCGGTCGCCACAACGGCGTGCTGGTGTCGCAGGACAACGGCGAAGCCGTGGCCTACGCGCTGTGGAAACTGGAAGACCGCGGCCGCATGTTCGTCAGCCCCGGCGACAAGCTGTACGAAGGCATGATTATCGGCATCCACAGCCGCGACAACGACCTCGTCGTCAACCCGATCAAAGGCAAGCAGCTCACCAACGTGCGCTCCTCCGGCACCGACGAAGCCGTGCGCCTGACCACGCCGATCAAGTTGACGCTGGAATCCGCGGTGGAATTCATCGACGACGACGAACTGGTTGAACTCACGCCGAAGTCGATCCGCATCCGCAAGCGTCACCTGCAGGAGCACGAGCGCAAGCGCGCGGGGCGTACATCAGCTTAAGCTGGCCTCAAGCCGGTTCTGGCTTAATGGAAAACCCGGTCGTGTACCGGGTTTTTTATGCGCGACGCAGGTAAAATCACCCCCATGCGTCCTGTCGAAATCGGCCTCCTCGTGGGTCTGGCCATCCTCATTCTCGTGACCGTTTTCCTCCTGTTGCGCATCCATGCGTTGCGGCGAGACCAAAGCGGGTTGCCCGCGCTGCTGACGCAGGACATGGAAGCCCGCCATCGTGCAGTGTTGACCGACCTGCACGCCGGCTTGTCGCAGCAATCGGATCGCATGCAGAACCAGTTTTCCGCCCTGCAGGTGGCCCAGGCCGAACGGCTGGCCGAAACACGCGAAACCGTGACGGGACAATTCGGCCAGTTCCAGACCGTGATGCTGGAAAAGCTGATCGAGCAGGGGCGCGCCGAACAAAGCCTGTTGCAGGACACGCTCAAAGGTATGACCGCGCACTTCAACGAGCGCGTGCAGCAGCTCTCGCAAACGGTAGACGGCCGCTTGAACGAGATCTCCGGCAAGGTCGCCGAGCGGCTCGACGAAGGCTTCAAGAAAACCAACGAAACCTTCACTTCGGTGATGACGCGGCTGGCGGTGATCGACGAGGCGCAAAAAAAGATCGAAAGCCTGGCCACCAACGTCGTGTCGCTGCAGGAGATATTGGGCGACAAGCGCTCGCGCGGCGCCTTCGGCGAAGTGCAGCTGGAAGCGCTGGTGCGAAACAGCCTGCCGCCCGACGCCTATGCCTTCCAGCACACGCTGAAAAGCGGCGCGCGCGCCGACTGCGTGCTGGTGCTGCCGGAGCCGACCGGCACGGTGTGCGTCGATTCCAAATTTCCGCTGGAAAACTACAGCCGCATGTTCGACGACAGTCTCCAGCAGGCTGAACGCGATGCGGCACGGCGGCAATTCAAGGCGGACGTCAAAAAACACGTCGACGATATCGCCGCCAAATACATCGTCGGCGGCGAAACCTCGGACGGCGCGGTGATGTTCCTGCCGGCCGAAGCGGTGTTTGCCGAGATCCACGCCTACCATCCCGATCTGGTCGAGCACGCCCAGAAAAAGCGGGTATGGCTGACCTCGCCGACCACGCTGATGGCCGTACTCAATACCGCGCGGGCGGTGATCCGCGATTCGGAAACCCGACGCATGGCGCATGTCATCAAGGACGAGCTTTCCAAGCTGGCAAAGGACTTTTCCCGCTTCGACGAGCGCATGAAAAAACTCGCCACCCACATCGAGCAGGCCAACAAGGATGTGAGCGAAGTACGCATTTCCAGCGACAAGATCAACCGCCGCTTCCAGCAGATCGAGCGGGTCGAGCTCGATCATCCGGACACGGACCCGGCGCGTCTGCTCGACGCCGACGAGTAAACATGGGCTGGGCCGGGTGAATTGGTTCAGGCGCTGGCGGCGCGCCCGCATTCTCAAGCACCACCTCATCCCGGTCGGCGCGTTCGACGCCGCGGTCGCCAGGCTGCCGATCCTGCATGGCCTTGATACGGCCGAACGCGCGCGTCTGCGCGAAGCCGCCAGCCTGTTCATCCACGACAAGACATTTTCTGCTGCGGGCGGCGCCGACGTCGACGATGCCATCCCGCTTTTGATCGCATTGCAGGCCTGCTTGCTGACCCTCAATCTTGACGAAAACAGCTATCGCGGCTGGAGCGAGATCATTCTTTACCCGGACGAATTTATGCGTCAGCGCGAGGAAATGGATGAGGCCGGCGTCGTGCACCGTATGCGCGACGTGCTGGCGGGCGAATCCTGGCACGGCGGGCCGCTTGTATTGTCGATCGCCAGTGTGGAAGAAAGCGGAGCGGCCGACGGCGTCAACGTCGTGCTGCATGAATTCGCCCACAAGCTCGATATGCTAAATGGCGACGCCAACGGCTTCCCGCCCCTGCATCGCGGCATGGATGCCGCCAGTTGGGCCGCCGATTTCAGTGCGGCCTATGCCGACCTGTGCGCACGCGTCGATGCGGGCGAAGACACGGCGATCGACCCCTACGCCGCCACCGATCCCGCCGAGTTTTTTGCCGTGCTGACCGAGGTGTTTTTTGAAACCCCGCAACTGCTCAACAGCGAATACCCGGCCATTTACCGGCAATTACAGCAGTTTTATCGCCAGCACCCGCTGGCATTCATGCCCCCACGGGGTACGACCGGGGGTCCAACCCAAACGGGAATCGCTGCAACCCCGGGACTCGATTGTTTTTTGCGGGCGTAAAAAAACCGGCCAAAAGGCCGGTTTTTCATTGCCGAACCAGAAATTACTGGGCAGCAGGTGCAGCTTCAGCAGGAGCAGCTTCAGCAGGAGCGGCTTCTTCAGCAGGAGCGGCTTCCATCGGAGCAGCTTCCATCGGAGCCGGAGCTTCAGCAGCAGGCGCTTCAACAGGCGCAGCAGCTTCTTCTTTGCCGCAAGCGGTCATGGAAACAGCCAACAGAGCAGCCAGGAGGACAGAATATTTCATTTGATTTCCCTTTTCTTACGTATATAAAAACCCACACCAGAAATCGGTCCAGGACTTGCAATCCAGCCGACGCGCGGAATTCTAACAAATCGGCAAAAGAAAACCACTAACTGCCAAACTTCTTCTGTCGCGAAAGAATTACGTTGCTTTGTTACAACAAGTCGCAACGTCGGCTCATGATAAGGGAAGTCGCGGACTTCACCAAATGCAGGCTGGCCATTGAATGGTTCATGACAAATCAAACCCTGCTCGGCAAGCTTTGCCCGAACAAATTCTTCAAGGTTTTCAGGCAAATTCCCTGCTGTGAGCGACCGGCGGTAAGCCGCGTGCGCTTCGGCTGATTTCCCCTGGGCGGCCATTGCGAGCCCCAATCCCATCCACCAGGTCCCCTGTTCCGGCTGCCGCTCGAGTGCCAGCCATCCCGACAGCGGCCATTCTGTTCGCATCAGGCGTCCTTTCAGCCCGATTGGCTTGTGCCGTTCGGGGTAAAAAGCGCGGCCACGGCCGCCGCATCCAGCACATATTCATGGTTGCAGATGTCGTCGTGGACCCGGATCTCGCCCTGCCCGGCGATGATGGCATCACATTCCGCCTGCCCTACACTTTGCAGCATGGCATGGATCTTCTCCAAATCGTAGGGACAGTGATAACTGACGGACCGTGGGTCGTACACCCGCACGTCCTCTTCCGCGAACAGGCGCTCGATCAGCTTGATCGAGCCCAGTTCGAGCAATTCGTCCGCCCGCACGGTGTCGGCCAGCACCTGCACCCGGTTCCAGCCATCGGCATCGCGCAGGGCGGCGCCCGGCAACGCCTGCAGGAACAGGCCCGCCGCCGTCTCGGGGTTGGCCGCCAGCCACAGCCGGGTAGGCGCTTGTTCGGACTGTGCGAGGTAATGCTCGAACACCCCGGCCAGCGACTCGCCCTGCAGCGGCACGTGACTCTGGTATGGCTGGCGCATCCCGGCCTGGTCCAGCGTCAGCGTGAGCGAGCCCGCCCCCAGCAGGGCCGGCAAACTGCCTGCCGCTGCATCGACATCGGCGCGCGCCATGCCGCGCAACCGCAACTGCTCATCGCAATCCATCAGCAGCAGCGACACCGCGCCATCGCCGCGCAATTGAAAGGTCAGCAGCCCGGCCTGTTTCAGATTGGCTGAGATCAAGGTGGTCACGGCGGCCAGTTGGCCCAGCAGGTCGTGAACGGGCCCGGCATAATTCCGCCCGGCTGTCATCTCGCGCCAGGCTGGGCCCAACTGCACCCAGGCGCCGCGTATATCGAGTTGTTCGAACAGAAAACTGCGTACCCGGTTGGGATGCGGATCAGCCGGGTTCGTGGGTTCCGGATTCAATTCATCGGACCTCTTCAATTGAGCTGCACCCGTTCGCCCCACGGCACCCCGCCCTTGCCCTTGACCAGCCAGATCACCGGATAATTGGGCGGCAGCTTGGGAAAATCGCCCTCGCCGTCGGTGAAATACACCAGCATGTTGGGACTGCGGTTTTCGCGCTCGACCCAGTCGAACACCGGGCGAAAATCGGTGCCGCCGCCGCCAGAAAGTTCGGCGGGCAGCTGCATGGTGTCCCAGGGTTCGTACTCCCACGGCGCGTTTTCGGCCACGCGATTGTCGCAGGCCAGCAGCGTGACCCTGGCCCGCACCTGGCCTTTCAAGGCGTCGAGCTCGGTGACGAACTGGCGCAGTTCGTCGTCGCTGATCGAGCCGCTGGTGTCGATCGCGGCGATGACTTCGAGACCTTCGCTCGACAGGCGCGGCAGCAAGGCGTCGCCTTCGCGCCGCGACGGCCGGCGCCACGAATAGTCGTCGCGCTGGTTGACAGCAAAAAAGCGCGCCAAGAGCGCACGCCACGGCAGGCTGGGCGCCAGCAGGCCATCGACCCAACGCATCATCGACTGCGACAGCTTGCCGGCCTGGCGCGCGGCCTGGGCAGCGGCGGCGAGGCGGTTTTTCCATTGTTCGGACAGCTCTTCGCGTTCTGCGGGCGACAACTCGTTCGGCTTCTGCGAGGCCTGGCTGCCGCTGCCCTGCTGCTGTTCGGCTTCGCTCTGGCCTGCCTTGCCCTGCCCGCCGGACTCGCCTGCATCGGGGTCGTCCTGGCGTTCGTTTTCGTCGGGACTGCCGCCTTGCTCGTTGTCATTGTCGAACAGGTGCTGATCGAAGGACTCTTCCGGCGTGTCCTCGGGTATCAGCGGATAGATTTCCTCCGCCGACAATGTCTCGTAATTCTGGTCGGCGAGGATGCCGTGCAGCGGCGGCTTCAGACCTTCCTCGATCAGCATCAGGTTGACCGCGTGGTCGCACGCCACGTCCCAGCGCCGTTTGACGCGATGGTTGCGGCGATGCGGATGGCCCATGGCGCAGTGCATCGCCTCGTGCGCCAGCACGAACTGCGTCTGCGCCAGCGAGAGGTTGTCGACAAACTTCGGGTTGAAATAGAAGGCCTGCGCGTCGGTGCCGGTGGTGGCGCACCAGTCGCCGCCGACCTTCAGCGGCAGGTGCATCACCAGCGCGCCAAGGAAAGGCCGCTCCATGATGAGGCGGGTGCGCGCAGCTGCGAGCTTGGTGAGGATCGGTTCGAGTGCGGCGTCGGACTGTTCGGCCATCGACTTAATGTTCGTACAAGACCAGATCGGTGATGCTGTTGGCCCACTCGGCAAACGCCGGCACCGCGAACAGCGGCCGCCCCACGGCGCGATGCAGGTCGGACACCAGCATGACGCCCATTTCGCGCTGCTGAAAACGCTGCGCGTATTTGAGGATGTTGCCGTACACCGCGACCGCATTGCCGCTATCGGCGGCCTGCAGCGCACGGCGCACCAGCGCAGCCGCAACGCCGTATTGCAGGTCGATGCCTGCGGGCACCCCGGCATCCTCGCCATTGATAATGGCATCGAGATCCGGCATCTGCGCCATGTTGTCGACAAAGGTTTTCAGTTCCAGCCCGGCCGACTGGCCGACGCAAGCCATCAGCGAATCGGCCAGCAGTGCGGTCCTGTCGAATTTCTGCAGCGCACGGTGGGCGTATTCCCACGAACGCGGGCTGGGAAAAGCAATCGGCGTGTGCGCGGGATCGAAGCTGAACAACAGATCGGGGCGGAAGCGCAGAAAAGCGATCACGCGCGGGTCAATGGCCTCGCTGTGCGCCCAGTCCACCCAGTCGTCCAGGTTCACTTCGACTTCATAGTGGGTGAAGCGGTTGGCCAGCGGCGCGGGCATGGCGTAAGTCACGCCGCGGTCGCCCTGGCGGTTGCCGGCGGCAAAAATCACCCAGCCGTCCGGCACCTGGTATTCGCCCAGGCGACGATCGAGAATCAATTGGTAGGCCGCGGCCGACACCGTCGGCGGCGCCGAGGTGATTTCATCCAGAAACAAAATGCCCGCGGGGCCGTGGCGGCCGGCATCCGGCAGCACCGAGGGGATCGACCACTCGACCAGCTGACCGTTGCGAAAAGGAATGCCGCGCAAATCGGTCGGCTCCATCTGCGACAGGCGAATATCGATCAGCGGCACGCCATGCTGCCGGGCAATCTTGGCCACGATCTGCGATTTGCCCACGCCCGGCGGACCCCACAGCATGACCGGCGTGTGGTGGCCATCGGCAGCGCTTTCAAACTCGCGGTCGAGGATGGTTTCAATATGGGAGGGACGCATGGACAATCAAAACAACGATAAATAAGGCCAAATGATAATCGCTCGCGAACCGGGGTCCAAGCTTCATCCTTGCTTGAGGTGGGGAGATTTTGTTACCTTCATTGAAACCGACCGATTGGATGCAGCATGAAATTTTGCAGTGAATGCGGCGGCAGCGTGGTGCTGCGCGTGCCCGAGGGCGATCAACTGCCGCGCCATGTGTGCCCTGACTGCGGCATCGTTCATTACCAGAACCCCAAAATGGTGGTTGGCTGCATCCCCGAATGGGAAGACAAGGTGTTGCTATGTCGGCGCGCCATCGAACCCAAATACGGGCTGTGGACACTGCCTGCCGGCTTTATGGAAAACGGCGAAACCACGCGCGAAGGCGCGGCGCGCGAGACCTGGGAAGAAGCCGGCGCGCGCATCGAAATGGGCGGGCTCTATACGCTTTACAACCTGCCGCACATCAACCAGGTGTATCTGATGTTCCGCGCGCGGCTGCTCGATCTGGACTTTCAGTCCGGCATCGAATCGCTGGAAACCCGGCTCTTCGCCGAAGCCGACATTCCCTGGGATGCCATCGCGTTTCGCACGGTGCGCGCGACGCTGGAGCAATATTTCAGCGATCGCCGCGCCGGCTCGTTCGACTTTCATTTCGGCGACATTCGCACCCGCTGAAGCAAGCGGGGATCAGGCAGCAACGGCAAACTGTTCCCGGCCCACCACATCCATCCCCACGCGCAGCCAGCCCTCGTGGCTTTCCTGCACTTCGCCCAGCCGCAAGCGATAGAGCATGTCGCCGTCGCGCAGCAGCATCGGAGCGCCCAGCCGGTAGTGGGTCTGCGGAATCAGCAGATTGCTGACCCCTTGTTCGGTATGGGTCATCGGCAGAAACACCGCCCAGGTCTTTTCGGATGCGCCGGCTGGCACCTCGGCCTCAAAGGATATTTCCACCCGCTTGGGGTGACGTGACAGACGCTGGGTGCCAATCAGATGCTGGCCATCCTCCCGACGGTTCCAGCGGATCGCCATCAGCTGCCAGACGCTTTCTGCGGGATCCCAGCTCACCGCCACCAAACGGCCATGCGGCACCTCGGGTTCATCGGGATGCGCAAAGCCCATCCCTTCGGTGCTTTCATCGCGCAGCATCCAGGGCTCCAGTGCGGGGCGCGTTTTTTCCGGATCGGAACTCGCCAGTGCGGTCAAAATGTTATTCATTCCCGCTGCCACCCACACGCGGCCAAAGCGGTGCGTGCGCTGGCGATTGCGACGTATGCCGCCACGCTCGATCAGACTCGCTACCTGGCGGGTCAAGGCGTTTTCCGCTTCATCCGAATCCCCCTGATCGAAGGCTTTCAGGTAGGTCACCAGCGCGCTCAAATCGAAGTAGCGCAAGCGCCGCCCCTGCACCCAGTCGGCATCGATGACGCAGGCGCCTTCGCTCAGCGACAGATCGACCACGTGGGTATGCGCCTCGCGCTCAGGCACCGGCGTCGGCAGCGGCAACGGCTGGTAATCATGAATAATCTGCGCAATGGATTCGATCTCCTGCGCGCGATAACCCAACGGGTGGACCAGTCCCATCAATACCACCAGCGAATACTCGCGCGCGCAATGCGTCGAGCTGCCATCGATCAGCACCGCCTGAGTGGCAAACCCATCGCGCTCGACCAGGCGATAAATCTTGTGCACGCGCCGCCAGGCCGAACCGGCCGGGGTGCGCGCCTGATGGTAGTCCCAGCGCATCACCCACCCGGCATAGCGAATCGCGCGAACGGCCATCTCGGCGATAAAAGGCTTGAGTTCGGCGCTCGCCTTGCCGCGATAGGCCTGCTTCAACATCGACAACCAGGCCTCCGCCAGCAGCGACCAGAACACCCACGACTCGCGCCACAAAGCCTGGCGCGCCAAACGAAACGCGGCCTGATTGCGCACATATTGCTCAATAACGCCCTGCTGCAAGGGCAGGCCCGCAGCTTCCATTTTCAGCAGCGATTTCATCCGGCTGAGGGTGGCTTCTTCGTTGTCCGCGTTAAAGCGCTCCAGCCCTTCGACCAGGGCATGATGCGCATCGTAGTCCGAGTCGGAAGGCAGGGTTTTCAACCATTTTTCGGTCGCTTTCACCGAAGCAAACGGTGATCCCCCTGCCGTTTTCCGGCGGCGGGTGATCGAACTCAACATTTCAAACAACTCGGACATAAGCGGCGTGGTTTGCATTCAGATACCGGCTTACCTGCAGCATTTATGCCAATAGGCTGGCGACCGGAATCCATTTCCAAGGCTTTGGTTTTACTCGGCTTTGTTTTGCAATCCTGCTCGACCGGCGTGTTGCCGCATGGCCAGACAATGAAAAACCGACACTTGTTGATGAAACCGCGACAAAGGCTCCAGATGCGGTTGAGACGGCCGGGCCACCCGCACAAATTTCATTGAAACCGTTACAATGCGCGCCTTGGAAGCGTGGCCGAGCGGTTTAAGGCACCGGTCTTGAAAACCGGCGAGGATGTGAGTCCTCCGTGAGTTCGAATCTCACCGCTTCCGCCAGGTTTCAAATTTGGGTGGTGTCAACCCAACCCGTACGGCAAAACCATCCCGCAAGATAAAACCATATAGCGCATTGGCAAGCGGTGCGATCCGTCTCCGCCATACCGCGAGCACGCTCAAAACGGCCGGCCGGGCGTTTTTTTGTTTTCGCCGCGCAGTTAATGCGAAAATCCAGCCATGGCACTGACCGCCCCCCTCACCCCTGAAAACCATAACCGCGACACGGCGGGGATGACCTACGTTTACCCGGTTGTCTCGCGCCGCGCGGGCGGCGTGTCGGTGGGCGTCAATCTCAATCCCAACAACGCCTGCAACTGGGCCTGCGTATATTGCCAGGTGCCGGATCTGGTGCGCGGCACGGCGCCGGACATCGATCTGGCGCAACTGGAAGCCGAGCTGCGCACGATGCTCGCCGACATCCTCCACGGCGACTTCATGCAGACGCGGGTGCCAGAAGACGTTCGGCGGCTCAACGACATCGCGCTGTCGGGCAACGGCGAGCCGACCAGCGCCAAGGTGTTTCCGCAGGTAATCGAGTTGATCGGCCGGGTGATGGCGGCTTTCGATCTGATTGGTAAGATCAAGCTGGTGCTGATCACCAACGGCAGTCTGGCCGACCGGCCACGCGTGCAGGACGGCCTCAGAAAAATGGCCGAATTGAACGGCGAGGTCTGGTTCAAATTCGACCGCGCAACCGCCACCGGCATGCGCGCCCTGAATCAGACCCGGATTTCACCGGAGAAGCAGTTTGAACGCCTGGGCGTGGCCGCGCGCCTGTGTCCGACCTGGCTGCAAACCTGCGTGCTTGCGGTGGATGGCGCCCCCCCTTCGGCAGCGGAACAGGACGCCTATCTGGCCGCGGTGAAGCGCATCCGGCAACAGCGGATTCCGCTGCGCGGGGTGTTGCTTTATGGTTTGGCGCGCCCGTCGATGCAGCCACAGGCAAGCCATCTGTCCGCCCTGCCCGTCGAATGGCTCAATGATTTTGCCGGGAAGATTCGTTCGGCCGGCTTGCCGGTGAAAGTCTCCCCATGATCCACGGCATCGGCACCGACCTGCTGGACGCCGAACGCATCCGCAGCGGCCTCGCCCGCTTTGGCGAGCATTACGCCGACCGCATCCTGGCCCCGGCCGAGCATGCGGGGTATTTCGCCAGCCGCGATCCGGCGCGGTTTCTGGCCAAATGCTTTGCCGCCAAGGAGGCGTTTGCCAAGGCAACCGGAACCGGACTGCGCGCGCCGGTATCGCTGCGCAACATTGCAGTCATGCGCAACGCACTGGGCAAACCGCATATCGAATGCGCGCCCGAACTCGCCGCCTGGCTGGTGGCGCATGGCATCACGGCGCATCATGTTTCCCTGTCGGACGAGGGTGACCTCGTGCTGGCGTTCGTCGTGCTGGAACAATCCAGCGCCCCGAAAAACGACTCGGAGAATCCATCGTGACGCCAGACTTTATAAAGGAACGACCATGACGCTGGGCCCTTTGATGTTCGATGTTGCAGGCGCCGAACTCACGGATGAAGACCGCAAGCGCCTGCTTCATCCCCTGGTGGGCGGCGTAATCTTGTTCACCCGCAATTATCATGACGCGGCGCAGCTGGCCGCGCTGACCGCCGAAATCCATGCGCTTAAACCCGCGCCGCTTCTGGTCGCTGTCGATTACGAAGGCGGACGGGTGCAGCGGTTTCGCGAAGGTTTCACCCGGATTCCGCCGATGCGCACCTTCGGCGAAATCTGGAACACCCACCCGCAACGCGCGCGCGAGCTGGCGCGTGAAACCGGCTTTGTGCTGGCGAGCGAGCTGCGCGCCCACGGGGTCGACTTCAGCTTTGGGCCGGTGCTCGATCTGGATTACGGCGCCTCATCGGTCATCGGCGACCGCGCGTTCCACGCCGACCCGCACGCCGTGTTTCAGCTGGGACAAGCCGTGATGCTGGGCATGAAGGACGCCGGCATGGCGGCCTGCGGCAAGCATTTCCCCGGACATGGTTTTGTGGTGGCGGATTCGCATGTCGCCATCCCGGTGGATGCGCGCACGCTCGCCGATATCGCCATTGCCGACCTGGTGCCGTTCAGGCTAATGATCGAGGCCGGGCTTGCCGCGATCATGCCGGCTCATGTGATCTATCCCAGGGTCGACAGCCAGCCCGCCGGATTCTCGAAGATATGGCTGCAAAAAGTGTTGCGCCAGCAACTGCAGTTCGACGGCACCGTTTTCAGCGACGACCTCTGCATGGAAGCCGCCGGCGTGGCGGGCGGCGTGGTGGAACGGGTGACTGCGGCGCTCGAAGCAGGCTGCGACATGGCGCTGGTATGCAATCGCCCCGATCTGGCCGACGAGGTGCTGGCCAGGCTGCAAGTGGACTGGCCCGCGCCCGCCCGCGCGCGCCTGGCCCGCATGCATGGCCGTGCGCATCCGTTGACGATGACCGAATTGCGCGAATCGGTGCGCTACGTCAATGCGCTGCACCACATCGCCGGACTGGGACAGGAGTCCGCCGACCTCAACCTGCAAATCGACCCAACCGATTACTGTGCACGCTCCTGACCACGGTCACAACGGCCACGGCAGCCACGCACAGGGCGGCCACCTCCATCGCACAGGCCACAACGGCGCCCTGATCATTGCGCTGTTGCTGACGCTGTCCTTTGCCGGTGTCGAAGCGCTGGCGGGCTGGTGGTCGGGCTCGCTTGCGTTGTTGTCCGATGCCGCCCACATGCTCACCGACAGCTCCGCGCTGGGTCTGGCGGCCGGCGCCGCATGGCTGGCGCGCCGGCCGCCCAGCACGCGCCACTCCTATGGACTGGTGCGTGCTGAAGTAATGGCTGCGCTGTTCAACAGCCTGCTGATGCTGGTGCTGATCGGCTACATCGTGCACGAAGCCATCGACCGCTTTGGCACCCCGCGTGACATCAAGGGCAATGCGGTTATTGCTGTGGCGATCATCGGCCTCATCATCAATCTGATTGTTGCCTGGGTGCTGTCACGCGGCGAACACACATTGAACAGCCGCGCCGCGCTGTTGCATGTGCTGAGCGATGCGCTTGGCTCGGTGGCGGCGATCAGCGCCGGCATCGTCATCGTCACCACCGGCTGGACACCGATCGACCCGCTGCTCTCCTTGCTGGTGGCCGCGCTGATACTTGTCTCTGCGCTGCGTCTGCTGCGCGAAGTGGTGCATGTTTTGATGGAAGGCGTTCCAGGCCACGTCCAGCTTGACGTTGTCGGACACGACCTGGCCACACTCGACGGCGTGCTGCGCGTTCACGATCTGCACGTATGGACGCTTTCCTCCGGCACCATTGCGCTCTCAGCCCATCTGGAAATTCGCGAACTGTCAGACTGGCCCGACATTCTTGAGACCGCTCGCCAGAAGGTAGGGAAGCAGCATGGCATCCATCACGTCACGCTGCAGCCCGAAGTGATGGTGGCCCATCCTCTGGTCCGCGGCGCCTACCCTGTTCCCCACCCTGACGCCTAAGCCAAGCAGCTGCCTGCATTCGTTTGCCTGATCGATGGCATTCGATCAAGCCTGATTAACCCAACCCGCCCAGTCAACGCGATGACCAAGCACGCGCCCGTTGACTTACATATTGAGAATCGTTATCATTCTTATATCTATTTGTTTGCGCAATCTCACTTAGCCGCCCAACATGTCCAACACTGCTCTCGCTCCAGCCCGGCCGTTACACGAAGCGCCTCAGCACGGCCTGCCCACTGACATCGTTCCGACTGACCGTCTATTCCAGGGCAGCCAGGAAATACTGATCGGGCACAACGGCAACACCTATCGCCTGCGCATCACCAAAAACGGCAAGCTGATCCTGACCAAGTAAGCCCCGCCCCCATTCCACCAGCCGCCGCCAGCAGATCATCCATGACCGCCTCCGCCATCGCCCTTGTCGGCAATCCCAACGTCGGCAAATCCGTATTGTTCCATCGCCTGACCGGCGCGTATGTCAACGTGTCCAACTACCCCGGCACCACGGTCGAGGTGACGCGCGCATCGGCACGCTTCGATGCGGCGGTCGACCTGATCGACACGCCCGGCGTGCTGACCCTGCCCGCGCGCAGCGACGACGAGCGCGCCACCATGCACGCGCTGCTGCACGAACCGCTGCGCGCGGCGATCCAGGTCGGCGATGCCAAGAATCTGCGCCGCACGCTAACGCTGACTGCGCTGCTGGCCGAGCTCGGCATACCCACCGTGCTGGCGCTCAATATGCACGACGAAGCCAGCGCACGCGGCGTGACTGTCGATGCCCAGACGCTGTCGAGCGCACTCGGCATTCCGGTCGTGCCGACCGTCGCGACCGGCGGCGAGGGCATTGCGCAACTCACACGCGCCCTGACCGACGCGCGCGCGCTGCAACCGCTGCTGCATTACGACACCGACACCGAGGCCGCCATTGCCGACCTGGCTGACCGCATCACCCGGCACGCACCGCATCCCCGCCTGAATGCGCGCGGCCTGGCCATTCTGTATCTGGGGCAGGACAGCGAGGTCGAAGCCTGGCTGACCGAAGCGGCAGGCGACACCATGGCGGACATGGCGGCGGCCCGCGCCGCCGCGCAGGCCCGCGGGGTGATGCCCGCCGCCCTGGCGCACGAACGCGGCGAAGCCGCCGGCACCCTGACCGCCCGCGTCAGCGTGCGCACCGCGCAGGCCAGCCCGCTGCTGGCGCACCGCATTGGGCAATTGATTATTCATCGCTTCTGGGCCTGGCCGATTTTGCTGGGCGTGCTGTTCACCCTATACGAATTTGTCGGCGTATTCGGCGCCGGCACCCTGGTCGGGCTGATGGAAGAAGAGCTGTTCGGCGGCTATCTCAACCCGGCCATCTCGCGGTTCGTGCAGGGCCACATCGGCACGCCCTGGCTGGCCGAGCTGCTGGTCGGGGAATACGGCCTGTGGACCATGGGCATGACCTATGCGCTGGCGCTGATCCTGCCGATCGTCACCACCTTCTTCATCGCCTTTGGCCTGCTCGAAGACTCGGGCTATTTCGCGCGGCTGTCGGTGCTGGCCAACCGCCTGTTCAAGCTGATCGGGCTCAACGGCCGTGCGGTGCTGCCGATGGTGCTGGGGCTCGGCTGCGTGACCATGGCCACGCTCACCACGCGCATCCTGCACAGCCCGCGCGAGCGCCTCATCACCATTTTCCTGATGGCACTGGCCATCCCCTGCTCGGCGCAGCTCGGCGTGGTGCTCGGCCTGCTGGGCGGCATTTCGTTTACCGCCACGCTGATCTGGGTGGTGGCCATGGTGGGCGTGCTGATGCTGGCCGGCTTTCTCGCCGCCAGGCTGATTCCTGGCCGGCGCATCCCGCTGGTGACGGAAATGCCGCCGATCCGGCTGCCGCTGCTTGGCAACGTCGCCAAAAAAACCGTGGGGCGAATCAAGTGGTATCTGGTCGAGGTGATTCCACTCTTTTTGCTGGGCACCCTCATCATGTTTCTGCTGAACCAGTTCGGCGCGCTGCCCGCCATCATCCGCGCCGGCGAGCCCTTGGTGTCGGGCTGGCTGGGACTGCCCCCGGAGGCCAGCGCCGCTTTCGTGATGGGCTTTCTGCGGCGCGACTTCGGCGCCACCGGCCTGTTTGCCTTGAGCCATCAGTTGTCGGCCATCCAGGCGGTGGTCGGCATGGTCACCATCACGCTGTTCGTGCCGTGCATTGCCAGCGTGATGATGATCGTGAAAGAACAGGGCTGGAAAATCGCCGCGGCCATGATCGCTTTCATCGTCCCCTTCGCGTTTCTGATCGGCGGCCTGCTCAACCATCTGCTGCGGGCGGTGTGGGCATGAGCACGCACGATCACAGCGCCCGCGTACCGCTCGCCTTTCTGCTGCCCGGCGCCCGCGCGCAGGTCGACGCCCTGGGCGACGAAATCGACGCCACCCAGCGCGAACAAATCCTCGCCTATGGCCTGGCGCCCGGCCGCCCCGTCACCGTGCTGCAGCAACAGCCGATGACGCTGGTGATGATCGACGAGGTCGAGCTGGCGCTGGAAAGCAGCGTGGCGCGTCATGTCTGGGTGACGCGCCGGTGACCCCGCCGTCTTCGCCGCAGCAAGCCGGATAGCGGATTGATCCATTCCGCATTACGTTCACCCCCCCGCCAGCCAGCCATGTGCCAGCCAGCTTGAATACGACATTTTTTCAAACTGAAAGGAAGCAACATGGCTATCAAACCCACTGCATGCATGGCTGCACTCGCCGCCACGCTTTTTGCTCTGCCGGTCGCGGCTGACGAAAATCTGCTCGGTTATGTGTCCGGCGCGGAAACCCTGCCCCAAGGCGCGAGCGAAGCCTATTTATTCCTGACCCATCGCTGGGACAAGGGACAAGGCCGCTACCAGGCCAACGACGTCAGCGCCGAGTACGAATACGGCCTGACGCACCGGCTGACCGCTTCGCTCGAACTCAAGGGGCAGTCGATCGACACCCGGGGGCTGGTGATCGACGGCTACCTGCCGGGCGCCAAAAGCACCGGCCTCACGCCTTCCGGCGTCGAGGCCAGGCTCAAGTACAACTTTCTCAGCGCGGCCAAGGACCCGGTCGGACTGTCGGGCACCGTGTCGCTGGTGCAGCTGTGGCGCGATCCGCACTCGGGCCAGGACAAGGACACGACCAAGGCGGAATTCGGCCTGCAACTGCAAAAGCTGCTGCTGGACGACCAGCTCACCCTGGTCGCCAACACCGGCATCGAAGCCACCTACGCCAAGCGCGCACCGCTGGACGCGACCACCCAGGCGGGCGCCGACGCGGCGATGCAGACGCTGACCGGCGATTCTGGCGCGACCTTCGAGTGGCCCACCGAGCCGGAAATGGAAATCGAATTCAAGCTCGGCGCGGGCGCGTCCTACCGCTTTGCGCCCAACTGGTCGATCGGGATGGAAACGCTCTACGAAACCGAGTTCGAGACCGAGGTCGGGCAGGAACGCTGGAGCGTGTTCGCCGGCCCCTCGATCCACTACGGCGGCAAGCAATGGTGGGCCACGCTGACCTGGTTCGAGCAGCTGGCAGGGGGCAAGGAGCAATACATCAACCAGGCAGATGACAGCCTGCACCTGATCGAGAAAACCCGGCACGAGCTGCGCTTCAAGCTCGGCTACAACTTCTAAGGAAACGACCATGCAGCACCCACCCGTCTGGCTGATCGCCCCCGCGCTTGCGGCCTTTGCCGCTGCGCCGGCGTATGCCGTGCAGTATCTCAACATCGAGCAGGCGCAAAAGCAGTTCTTTCCCCAGGCCGACCGCTTCGCGTCGTCGCCGCTGGAACTCACGGCCGAGCAGAAGGCCTTTGTCGAGAAGGCCGCCGGCGTAAGAATGCGTTACACCAAACAGCCGGTCTGGAAGGCGCTCGAAAACGGCAAGCACGTCGGCTGGGTGGTGCAGGACGAGGTGTTCGGCAAGCACGAGTTCATCACCTACGCGGTCGCGCTCGACACCGCCGGCGCCGTGCTCGGCGTGGAAATCCTCGACTACCGCGAAACCCACGGCCGCGAAATCCGCAACGCCAACTGGCGCGCGCAGTTCAACGGCAAGAAGCACGGCGCGCCGTTGCGGCTGGACAACGACATCCAGAACATCAGCGGCGCCACGCTGTCGTGCAAGCACATCAGCGAAGGGGTGCGGCGCATCCTCGCGCTGCACGAGGCCGCCTTGAAGTGAATCGCGCCGCCGCCTCTCCGCAGCATGACCACACGCTGACGCGCGCGCGGCCGCTGCTGGGCACGCTGGTGGAAATCAGCGTGCGCGGCGCATCGACACGCGCATTGAATACGGCGTTCGAACAGGCCTTTGCGGCAGTGGAACGCATTCAGTCCCTGATGAGTTACCACGATCGGACATCCGACGTGTCGCGCCTCAACCGCAGCGGCACAGCAGGCATCACGGTCGACCCCCATACCTGGTTCGTGCTGGATACCGCGCGCACCCTTGCTGAGGTGAGCAACGGATTATTCGACATCAGCATCGCGCCGGAACTGGTGCGTGCGGGGTATCTACCGCAACACGCGGATTTCGCCCCTGCTGACACCGCAGCGAACTGGCGGCACATCGAATTGCTGCCCGATCATCGCGTACGGCTGAGCCGTCCTGTGCATATCGACCTCGGCGGCATCGCCAAAGGTTATGCGGTCGACTGCGCAATCCTGGCCCTGCAAGACGCCGGCATGTGGGCGGGGCGGGTCAATGCAGGCGGCGATCTGCGCGTGTTCGGCGAAGCGGCGGAAACCATCCACGTACGCCACCCGGGGGCGGCCACCCAGCTGCTCCCGCTGTGCCAATTGCGCGAAGGAGCCGTGGCCACCTCGGCGCCGTATTACAGCCAGCGCCAGAACAATGGCCGTGCGGCCTCGCCGCTGATCGACGCGGCCACGCGCCAGCCCTGCACCGACACCCGCAGCGTGAGCGTGCTGGCCGATTGCTGCATGCTGGCCGACGCCCTCACCAAAGTGGTCTTCGCCGCGCCGAT
>NCIF01000186.1 GCA_002256785.1 Hydrogenophilales bacterium 17-61-9 | reverse complement strand
CTGATCCAGCCGATCGCGATGGACGAAGGCCTGCGTTTTGCCATCCGCGAAGGCGGCCGCACCGTCGGTGCCGGCGTCGTTGCCAAGATCGAAGAGTAACAGGCAGTTTTAAGCGAGGTCGGGCTCAGTGTGGCGCAAGCGCACTGAGCCTTGGTCTTTAAATACAGGCCAATAGCTCAATTGGTAGAGCGTCGGTCTCCAAAACCGAAGGTTGGGGGTTCGAGACCCTCTTGGCCTGCCACAGGATAAGCCGCGAGGCGCACAGCATTCATGGCTGACAAAATCAAACTGCTGGTAGCGGTATTGCTGGTCATCGCAGGGGTGGTCGGCTTTTATGTTTTTACGGACGCGCCCACGGTGGTGCGTGTGTTGTTGGTTGTCGGAGGCGTGGCACTGGGAGGTTTGGTGGCAGGCACCTCGGCGCCGGGCAAGCAGTTTTTCGGTTTCGCGATTGATGCGCGCGACGAGGCAAAAAAAGTTGTCTGGCCGACCCGCAAGGAGACGATGCAGATGACGGGCGTGGTCATGGCCTTTGTGGTTGTGATGGCGCTCTTTTTGTGGGCGGTTGACAGTATTTTGACCTGGCTGGTGAAGCTGGCCATGGGACAGGGAGGTTGAGTATGCGTTGGTACGTGGTTCATGCCTACTCCGGCTTCGAGAAAAGCGTTGCGCGCAATCTGCTTGATCGTATTGAGCGCGCCGGCATGAAGGATCGTTTCGGCGAAATCATGGTGCCGGTGGAAGAAGTGATTGAAATGAAGGCGGGGCAGAAAAAGACTGCCGAGCGCAAGTTCTTCCCGGGTTACGTGCTGGTGCAGATGGAAATGGACGACGACACCTGGCACCTGGTGAAGAGCACGCCCAAGGTCACCGGGTTCGTTGGCGGAACGGCAACCAAGCCGGCGCCCATCACGGAAAAGGAAGTGCAGTCCATTCTCGACCAGATGCGCGAAGGGGTGGAAAAGCCCAGGCCCAAGGTGTTGTTCGAGGTGGGCGAGCTGGTGCGGGTGATCGACGGTCCGTTCACCGACTTCAATGGCAATGTGGAAGAGGTGAATTACGACAAGAGCAAGCTGCGCGTATCGGTCATGATTTTTGGCCGCGCGACGCCTGTGGAACTGGGCTTCGGCCAGGTCGAAAAAAGCTAGTCGGGTCGGCGGATCAGGGTTGGTCCGGCGTCAGGCTGGAAGCGGGATCCGGTTATCCGGAGAGGAGCGCAAGTAGGGCAACCGAAAACGCGTTGGTACTCATTTTTAAGGAGCCATCATGGCAAAGAAGATAGTCGGCTATATCAAGCTGCAAGTGCCGGCGGGAAAAGCTAACCCGTCGCCCCCCATCGGTCCCGCGCTCGGTCAGCGCGGCCTGAATATCATGGAATTCTGCAAGGCGTTCAACGCCAAGACCCAGGGCATGGAGCCCGGTTTGCCGATTCCGGTCGTGATCACCGCGTTTGCGGACAAGAGCTTCACCTTTGTGATGAAGACGCCGCCTGCAACGGTGCTGATCAAAAAAGCCATCAAGCTCGACAAGGGCAGCGCACGGCCCCACCTGGACAAGGTGGGCACCATTACCCGCGCCCAGCTGGAAGAGATTGCCAAAGCCAAAGAGCCCGACCTGACGGCGGCAAACATGGACGCAGCGGTGCGCACGATTGCTGGCACGGCCCGTTCCATGGGCATCAACGTGGAGGGTGTTTAAGATGGCTAACGGATCCAAGCGCATGCGCGCAATCAAAGAAAAGATCGATCCCAATCGCAATTACCCGGTGGCCGATGCCCTGCAGCTGGCCAAGGAAACCGCAACCGCCAAGTTCGACGAGTCGATTGATATTGCAGTGAACCTTGGCGTTGACGCCCGTAAATCCGACCAGATGGTTCGGGGCGCGGTGGTGTTGCCGAAGGGGATTGGTAAAGCGGTTCGAGTGGCGGTTTTCGCTCAGGGCGATAACGTGCAAAAAGCGAAAGACGCCGGCGCGGATGTTGTGGGCTTCGACGATCTGGCTGCCGACATCAAGGCCGGCAAGATGGATTTCGACGTGGTGATCGCCACCCCGGACGCCATGCGTGTAGTCGGCCAGCTGGGCCAGATTCTGGGCCCGCGCGGCCTGATGCCGAACCCGAAGGTGGGTACGGTGTCCGCCGACGTGACCACGGCCGTCAGGAACGCCAAGGCGGGTCAGGTTCAATACCGCACCGACAAGGGCGGCATTATTCATTGCACCATTGGCCGTGCTTCGTTCGCGGTCGACGACCTCAAGGAAAACCTGGTTGCTTTGCTGGATGCGCTTCAGCGTGCCAAGCCGGCCGGTTCCAAGGGTGTTTATTTCAAGCGTGTATCTGTGTCCAGCACCATGGGTGCGGGCGTTCGCGTTGATCAGGCTAGCGTCAACGCATAAAAATTGATGGGCGCCTTGTGTGCCCAAACGAACTTTGGGCTGCTGGCCAGATGGTTGGTTGGCAGGTTGTCAAAGACCGTAGGCATCCGCAAGGATTTAATTCGGTCCGGTCGGTAAATGGGCGATGAAATTCCGTCCTCTGTTTCCGCCAGGCCGTACCTACGCAGATGGCGTTCCCTAGCAGGATTTTCCTGTCATGGTCGCCAGCCGAAGCGCCCCGTCGACACAAGCGGGCAACGCTTCGTAACTGAGAAGGAGGGTAGACCTTGAGTCTGAATCTTGAAGAAAAGAAAGCCGTCGTTGCCGAAATTGCTGCGCAAGTTGCATCGGCCCAGACGGTTGTCGTAGCCGAATACCGTGGCATCACGGTGGAGAAGTTGACCACGCTGCGTGCAAGTGCGCGTAAGGAAGGGGTCTATTTGCGCGTGTTGAAAAACACGCTGGTGCGTCGCGCATTCGCGGATACGCCGTTTGCAGGATTGTCCGACCAGCTGGTCGGGCCGCTTGCGTACGGCATGTCCAAAGATCCCGTGGCCGCCGCCAAGGTGATGCACGAGTTTGCCAAGACTAACGACAAGTTCGTTGTCAAGGCCGGAGCCATGCCCAACTTCATCATGTCCGCCAAGGACGTGGGGAATCTGGCCAGCATGCCCAGCCGCGACGAATTGTTGGCCAAGCTTTTGGGAACCATGCAAGCTCCGATTACGCAATTTGTTCGCACGCTCAACGAAGTGCCGACCAAATTCGTTCGCGGGCTGGCTGCTGTACGCGACAAACAGGCTGCTTGAGCGGCCTGTCGACAACCCATACGACGTATTGTTTTTAATCTGAAGCACACTTGACAGGAGTAATACACATGGCTGTTTCTAAAGCTGAAATTCTTGACGCTATCGCTGGCATGACCGTTCTGGATCTGTCCGAGCTGATCAAGGAAATGGAAGAGAAGTTTGGCGTTTCCGCTGCTGCTGCCGCGGTGGCCGTGGCTGCCCCCGCTGCGGGCGGCGGCGCTGCTGCCGAAGAGCAGACCGAGTTCACCGTGATGCTGAATTCGTGTGGCGAAAAGAAAGTCGAAGTCATCAAGGTGGTGCGCGCTGCTACCGGCCTGGGCCTGAAGGAAGCTAAAGACCTGGTCGATGGCGCGCCCAAAGCGGTGAAGGAAGGCGTGACCAAGGCGGATGCCGACGCGCTGAAGAAGCAGTTGGAAGAAGCTGGCGCAGCCGTCGAAGTTAAGTAAATCAACGGGCCCCGGGCAGTGCGCGCAAGCCGCTGCCCCTTCCGGTGAGGCATTTAATTCACCACATTGGTATTCGTGGTGTGTTGCGGGGAAGCCCGCAGCAGACGCAAGCAGCACATACCCGGAACCCGGTATCGGCTTCCGGGTCGTTTGCTTTTTGCGTGTGCATTACAAAGCGCAGGCCGTAACCTACGTGCCCGCTCGCCCCTGATCGTCAAGGAGACCCCATGGCTTATACCTTTACCGAGAAAAAACGTCTGCGCAAGAGCTTTGCGAGCCGTACCAACATACTTCCGGTGCCTTTTCTTCTGGCGACCCAGCTTGAGTCCTATCGTGCCTTTCTGCAAGAAGGCCGCACCCGGGACGAGCGTCTGAATGAAGGCTTGCAAGC
>NCIF01000010.1 GCA_002256785.1 Hydrogenophilales bacterium 17-61-9 | reverse complement strand
AAAAAGCCATGAACACCGCCTGGTTGGCCTGCGAGCCGGAGTTGGGCTGCACGTTGGCGGCCTCGGCGCCGAACAGCGCCTTGACGCGGTCGATCGCCAGCTGCTCGACGATGTCGACGTATTCGCAGCCGCCGTAGTAACGCTTGCCGGGATAGCCCTCGGCGTATTTGTTGGTGAGCTGCGAGCCCTGCGCTTCCATCACCGCCGGGCTGGTGTAGTTTTCCGACGCGATCAGCTCGATGTGATCCTGCTGGCGCAGGTCTTCTTTCTGGATCGCGGCCCACAGGTCAGGGTCGGTTTTGGCGAGGGTGGCTTGGCGGTTGAACATGGCAGTGAAAGCTGGGCTTGAAAGGCCGGTATTTTAACACGCGCCGGTTTTCTCTTCGCTTGAATAAGCAGCCTCGTATAATCGGCCAAAAGAAGGGGAACCCATGCAAAGACGCGATTTTCTGACCGGTGCAGGTGTGGCGGCCATGTTGCCGATGGCGAACGGGTGCCCGGCCTGCAGGTGCTCGACGCGGGCCGCAACTGCGTTTCTACGTCAACCAGGCTGCGTGGCGCGCGCTGCCCGAGCCCTGCCGCCAGGCGTTCGACGTCGCCACCTTCGGGCTGTACGAGGAAGAAGCGAATCCCCCCGACTTCGCTGCCATTTACCATCCCTGGAAAGCTTTCCGCGACACCCCGTTCCAGTGGTTTAAAGTCGCCGAAGCAGCGTATGCCAACTTCAACTTTTACGTGAAATAGCCATGAACCGACTTGACCACCTCATTACCACGTTTGACTTGGGTTTGCGCACCGTTTTCGCCAGCCCCCACGCCGGCCGCCCCTATCCCGGCGCCGGCCCGGACGCCGACCTCAGCGATGCGGAAAAAGCCCACGCCGCCGCGCTGATGCGCGTCAACCACGTCGGCGAAGTCTGCGCCCAGGCGCTGTACGCCGGCCAGGCGCTCACCGCGAAAAATGAAAACGTGCGCGCCGAACTCGAACGGGCCGCGCGCGAAGAAACCGACCACCTCGCCTGGTGCGAAACCCGCATCAACGAACTGGGCGGCCGCAAGAGCCTGTTGAACCCGCTGTGGTTCGGCGGCGCATTCGGCATGGGCGCGGCGGCAGGTCTGCTGGGCGACAAATGGAACCTCGGTTTTCTCGCCGAAACCGAGCGCCAGGTCGAAGCCCATCTGGACGGCCACCTGCAAAAGCTGCCGGAAGCCGACGCCAGGAGCCGCGCCGTCGTCGAGCAGATGAAAACCGACGAAGCCCGGCACGCGCAAACCGCCGTCGAGCACGGCGGCGCGCCGTTGCCGCAGCCGGTGAAATGGGCAATGCGGTTGGCAGCGGACGTGATGCGGAAGACGGCAAGCCGGATTTAGGGAGGCGGCGATTGCCAGGCCCGCCCCCTAAGGCTAGATTTAGTCCACAGGGGGGCGTCATGACAATCACGGTCAACGTCCAGGCAGCCAACCCCACTTTTCCCGCTTGCTGGAACAGGTGCACGCCGGCCAGGAAACCATCCTCTCGAAAGCCGGCAAGCCTTATGCACGCATGGTGCAGCCTGGAGAAAACGGTATCCCGTTTCCAGGGCGCGCTCAATGCGGCAGTTTGACCGGCTGCCATCCGGCGTGGCTGAAATGCCTGCCGTAGGCATTCAGGCTTCGGGCGACCTTCACCACCCCCAGGGCGCGGGCCTCGCCCGTGCGTTTCCCGCGCATGGCCTCGACGCCGCCGGACAGTTCGCCGACGACAAGGTGGAGCTGGGCATCGGCCTGGGGATCGAGCTTGCAGTGTTCCACGATAAAGCCGATCTGCGCATCGATGTCGTTCGCCAGGGCATCGTATTGGGCCGGCTTCAGCCTGCCGGCGTGCGCGGCGGGCAGCGCGCCCGCCGCAAGCGTGCGGATCGCGCCCATGCCCTGGCGCAGGGCCTCGTCGGTGGCCCACTTCTTCCCGGCGTTGAGGACGAGGGTCTGCGGCGCAGCGGCGCCGTGGTCGTGGTGGTGGCCCGGCGCGGCCTGCGTCAGAAGGGGAAGCATCAGGGCAGCGGCGGATAGCGAAAGCAGGATGGGTTTCATGATTGACTCCGGTTGATGAGATTGATGATCGGCGCCGGCCATGTCCGGCGCACACCCATTCAAACGACGCCGGAATGGAAATGTTCCCGTTTTCAGTTCCGGTGCAGGTTTTCTTCCTGCGTCGACTCCCGCGCATAGCGTTCGAGCAGCGCCTGCATCAGCGCGAGCTGCTGCGGCCGCGTCAGCAACTCGCGTTCGGCCAGCAGTTGCGCGATCACCCGGCGTTGCTGGCGGTCCTGCAACTGCGCGATCCGCGCCTGGGCGGCGTCGATGGCGTCTCGCTGCGGTGTTTCCGCGAAAATTTGCCGCACCAGCGTTTCGCGCTGCGTGTGGATTTCGCGCCAGTTGTCCCCGAGATCCGCCAGGAACCCGCGCTCCGCTTCCCGCCAGCGGTCGCGCTGGGCCGGCGTCAGGTCGAGACGGTCGGGCAATCCGGCGGGTGCAGCCTCCGGCGCGCCCGTTGCCCGCTCAAGGACGACGGCGGCGCCGATGCCGAGATTGAGCGACAGGGAAACGGCCAGCAGCCAGTTCGACAGGGTTCGACTCATTGCATGCTCCTCAAGGATCCGCATAATTCGGGGGCCGCGCACAGCCCGCCCGGCGGCACTGGGTCGAATACGCGGGCGATCGCGACGGGCGCCGTTTCGGGCGGCGCGCCCGCGACCCACAGCCCGCCCAGCCAGACGCCTGCCGCCAGCGAGAACGCGGCGGCCAGACTGCCTGGAAACCCGCTCCAACGAAGGCCGGAAAACGCCGGCCGGCGGTGCGCCGCATCCTGGCGGATGCGCTGCGCCACACGCGCGGACAGATCGAACGTTCGCGCCGGCGCGGGCAGCGACCGGCAGGCCTGGCGCAGCGCAAGCAGCGCTTCCAGGTGGCGCCGGCAGATTGCGCAGCCGTCCAGATGGGCGGCCAGGCGGCGCCGCTGGCGCGGGCTCAGGCTGTCGTCCATATAGGCGGAAAGCATCGGGTGGCGGGGACAAGGCATGGCGGCTCCTTATAAATACCTGTGCATCCGGTCGAGCAGGCCGGCGCGGGCCCGCGCGATCCTCGACTTGACCGTGCCGACGCCGATATCGAGTACCTGCGCGATTTCCTCGTAGGACATGGCCTCGATTTCGCGCAGCAACAACACTTCCCGATGCGCCGGCGGCAGGCGGGCCAGCGCGGCCTCCAGCTGGCGGTAAAGCTGCTGCGTTTCGACGCTCCGCTCCGGCCCCGCGGCCGGGTCCGGCATGTCGCACGCCGCATCGGTTTCTCTCGCCGCGCGGCGTTTGTCGCGCCGCAGCCAGTCGAACGCCGCATTGCGGGCAATCCGGAACAGCCAGGTCGTGAACAGCGCATCGGGACGCCATTGGCCAAGATGCCGATGGGCCCGGAGAAAGGTGTCCTGGGTCAAATCCAGCGCATCGTCCGGCGATCGCGTGAGCCGCAGCAGAAACCGGTAGAGGCGCTTCTGGTGACGCAGCACCAGCGTCGAAAAGGCCGCCATGTCGCCGCTTCGGGCACGCATCGCACAGGCGCGGTCATCGTCGCCGGGGGTCAATGGCTGGCATCCTCATGCGCGTTTCAACGAACGGGTGCGGCGAAAGTTCCATTTTATTTCATGCCGCCGCCTCCCCGCAGGCGCAATGCGCAGTATGGGTAGAATGCGCCCGCCCGCCATCCTTGGCGCGAATTCGGGATCCTGCCGCAGCGCCGGGTGGGCCATATGCGAACCCCTGCCGTCATATCTGGAGGCATCCATGCTGTGTCTGGCGGATCGCAGCTTCAATGGCTATCGCAATTGGCAAGCGGCAGGCAGGGCCGGCCTCCTGTCGAGGGGCAGCAACTCAGTTCTTTATGGTTTCTGCCCGGCGTCATTCTTGATGACGGTATCTTTGAACTCATCCCAGGAACCTTCCTGGATGTCATACGCTTCTTTCTTCTTGATGGCCTCCAGACCTTCGCGGATGTATTCGTCATGCTTGTCATCGGAAATGTCCATTTCCCTGGCGTTCTCCTCCGCAGCCTGGTTTTTTCCATGGAAGGGAAAGCGCCAGAATACCCGGTCCAGATCCTCTCTGCATGTGCGCAGCACATGCAGCCGCAGGGAGGTCTCGATAATGTTGGAATAGCGGAAGCGCTTCATCGGTTCCGATTCGATGAAGGCAATGAAGCCCTTGCTCGTTTGGCCAGGCAGGCACTCCACGCGGACATCGATGCCATCAGCCCGGAAATAATCGGCAATCACCGCGGAAATCGCCTCGATGCTGCGCCTCAGGCGTCGCATGCGATGCTTGAGCAGCAGCACGTAGACAAGGATGGCAATAACGTTGGCGGCGAATACGTAGAGCAGCGTCAGGTCGAAGCTTAAGGTTACTATCATTGTCGGGCTTCCCTTGGAGGATGACGAATTCAGAGTCTAAGCGAGATTGAGCCATAAATGCCATACTCAAAGGGGCTGATCGATATTGCTGCATGTATTTGTTTCGACATGGAAATCAAGCGCATGCCAGCGGTGCTGGCGATTCCCGTGCGGATACAGGCACGGCTTGATCCTGACCGCTCAAGGAGGGCGCTGATTCATTCGCGCCCGCCATGTAATAAAACCACCCATTCCCACGCATCGGCCTATGATCGGCCTGTGCTGTGTTTGCGTGTGATGGCAAACCCGGTTTTCTAGAGCCGTTGCAAGGAGCATGATCATGGCAAAAGGCCAGATACGTGGAAACAAGGAAGCAAAGAAACCCAAGAAACCAAAGCAGGTTGCGGTTCCGGTTGGGTCGATCATCCCCCCGTCCAAAGCGGCCAAGCCTGCAAAACCCCAACACTGATTGTTGCGGGCAAGCCTGAAAACGCCACCGTTGCGGTGGCGTTTGTATTTCAGGATCGAGTCCGGGCGCGCGCGGTGACGGCCGACTGCTTGATGTGCGTTAAAATCGGAACCATGGCGGCATGGAAGCGGCAAGGCGCCGCCTGACGAACAAACAGGCACAAGCGAGTGAGCCATGCGAGGGCTTTTTCGCGCCCCAAAGGATTTAAATGAACAAAATGACTGCGTCCGTTCTGGCGGCCTTGCTGACAGGGCTGCTGTTGACCGCTTGCGACAAGGCCCCCGAGTCGCGTGTGCCTCAAGTGCCGGCTGGGGGTGACGGTGTCGGCGTTGATGTTGATGCAGCGCCGCTGGACCGCAAGCTTGACCCTGCGCAGATCGCGCGGGGTCAAGCCGTCTATGACAAGAACTGTCTGGAATGCCATGGCGTCAGCGGCAAGGGGCAGCCGGGCGACTGGCGCATTCGCGATGCGGACGGCAGGTATCCGCCGCCGCCGCTGGACGACAGCGCCCATGCCTGGCATCACCCCACTGCGGTGTTGATGGAGGCCATCCGCGATGGCAGCCCCGGCGGGCAGGGCAACATGCCTGCCTGGAAGGGCAAGCTCTCCGAGCAGGAAATGCAGGACACGGTGGTGTATATCAAGTCGTTGTGGAGCGACCCGGTTTACCGGCTCTGGATGAAAATGGAGCAGCAATCGCTGGAAGAGTGAAACTTGCTGGCGGGTTTGCCGTCCGACTCGCCTGGACGGGTAAAATACCGCCATTGAAATCATCTTAATCAGGAGTCAACCCATGAGCGAATATGGATTCAGCGCCACAATCAGCGGCCCTTTTAACGATGCTGTTGAAAAAGTGACCAACGCATTGAAAACCGAGGGCTTCGGCGTGCTGACCGACATCGACGTGCAGGCCACGATGAAGGCCAAGCTCGATGTTGACGGGCGGCCCTACCGCATCCTCGGCGCCTGCAATCCGCCGCTTGCGCATCAGGCCATTTCGGCCGATCCCGATGTCGGCATGCTGTTGCCGTGCAACGTGGTGGTGCGTGAAGAAGAGGACGGCGGCGTGACCGTGTCCTTCCTCGATCCCGGCATCATGGTCAAACTGGTCTCCAACACCGCGGTGCATGGCGTGGCGACCGAAGCCCGCGCGCGCTTGCTGCGTGTGAAGGACAGCCTGGCCGCCTGAGCGATTTCGCAGTCGTAAAAAAGCCCGCATCTGCGGGCTTTTTTACGTGCGGCTTTCGGGATGCGCCAGGCATTCAGCCGTGTTGCGAATCGAGCTGCCTGACGACTTCCTGCACCAGCACCCACGGCGCCACCACCACGGCCCAGAACATCGGCTGGCGCGCGTGCCAGTCTTCGGCGTCGCTGAGTTCGGCGCGCGCAATGCGGCCCTCGGCCAGCCATGTCTGAACGACATCCGCTTTGTTTTCGGCGACGTGCAGGGCGGTGTCGACCAGGTCCGCGCCCATGGCAACCTTGATCACGTCGCCGCGCGCGAAGTGGCGTTCAAGTTCGGACCATTGCAGTTGGGCGGTTTCGAGATTGAGCTTGGCGCGGAGGATGTCGCTGGGATTCATGTCGAGATGCACGTTACAAGATGGAGATTGCAAGGAGATGCGAGTCGTTAGTGGGTCTTGCCGCCGCCGCGTCGCTGGCTGAGCGGGTGCTTGGGCACTTGCGGCGGACGTCCACGGGTGGGGGGCGTGGGCTTGCCCGATGCGGGTTTGTCCGTGCCGGACTTGCTTGCGCCAGCTTGGGTTGGCATGGGTTTGCCTGCACTGGACCTGGCTGCATTCGGTCTGGATGCGCCGGGTTTGCTGCGGACGCCCTCGGCGCGCGGTCCGCGCACGCCTTCCGGCTGCTTGCCGGTGCCGGCAGGCTGGAACAGCGGGATCAGATGCTTCTTGCTGTTGCCGATCAGATCCTCGCGGCCCATTTCCTTCAGCGCTTCGCGCAGCAGCGGCCAGTTGTCGGCATCGTGATAGCGCAGGAAGGCCTTGTGCAGGCGCCGCGTGCGCCCCTGGCGCACCACCGGAACCGACTCGCCCTTGCCGCCCAGCACTTTTTTCAGCGGGTTCTTTTCGGTGTGGTACATGGTCGTCGCCAGCGCCATCGGCGTCGGCAAAAAGGTTTGCACCTGGTCAAGCCGGAACTCATGCTTTTTCAGCCACAGCGCCAGGTTCAGCATGTCTTCGTCGGTGGTGCCGGGGTGCGCGGCGATGAAGTAGGGGATCAGGTACTGCTTCTTGCCGACGGCTCTGGAGGCGGCTTCGAACATGTCCTTGAAGCGCTCGTAGGCGCCCATGCCGGGCTTCATCATTTTATTGAGCGGACCGGATTCGGTGTGCTCGGGGGCGATCTTCAGATAGCCGCCGACGTGGTGCTGAACCAGTTCCTTGACGTATTCGGGCGAGCGCACCGCGAGGTCGTATCTGAGGCCCGAGCTGATGAGGATTTTTTTCACGCCCGGCAGTGCGCGCGCACGCCGGTACATGTTGATCAGCGGGGTGTGGTCGGTGTTGAGGTTGTCGCAAATGTCCGGGAACACGCAGCTCAAACGGCGGCAGGCCTTCTCGATTTTTTCCGATTTGCACGCCATGCGGTACATGTTGGCGGTGGGTCCGCCGAGGTCGGAAATGATGCCGGTGAAGCCGGGCGTCTTGTCGCGGATGGCTTCGATTTCGCGAATCACGGAATCTTCGGAACGGCTCTGGATGATGCGGCCCTCGTGCTCGGTGATCGAGCAGAAGGTGCAGCCGCCGAAGCAGCCGCGCATGATGTTGACCGAGAAGCGGATCATTTCCCACGCCGGGATTTTGGCGTCGCCGTAGCTCGGGTGCGGCGCGCGCGCGTAGGGCAGGTCGTACACCGCGTCCATTTCGGGCGTGGAAAGCGGAATCGGCGGCGGATTGAGCCAGACGTCGCGCTCGCCGTGCGCCTGGCGCATGGCGCGGGCATTGCCGGGGTTGGATTCAAGGTGGAATACGCGCGAGGCGTGGGCGTAGAACGCCGGGTTGTTTTTGACCTGGTCGTAATCGGGCAGGCGGACCACGGTGCGCTCGCGGATCGCCTGTTTCGCCGCCAGCCGCGCCGCCTTGGGGACAAGCCGGATCGGCGCCGTTCCTTCAGGCGTTTGCGGTGTCGGTGTGCTCGGAGACATCGCGTAGGGATCGACATGGGCGTCGATCGCGCCGGGCGTGTCGAGCTCGGTCGACAGCACCTCGATCCAGTCAGGTTCGGGCTTCCAGTCGCGGTTGACCATGAAGCCAGTGCCGCGCACATCGCGGATCTCGCTGATTTTCTCGCCCTTGGCGAGCCGGTGGGTGACATCAAGCAGCGCGCGTTCGGCATTGCCGAAGATCAAAAGATCGGCCTTGGAGTCCGGCAGCACCGAGCGGCGCACGTTGTCCGACCAGTAGTCGTAATGGGCAATACGGCGCAGGCTGGCCTCGATCGAGCCAATGATCACCGGGGTGCCGGGGAAGGCCTCGCGGCAGCGTTGCGCGTAGACGGTGACGGCGCGGTCGGGCCGCTTGTTGGGCGCGGCGTGGGGCGTGTAGGCGTCGTCGGAGCGGATCTTGCGGTCGGAGGTGTAGCGGTTGACCATCGAGTCCATGTTGCCCGCGGTCACGCCAAAATACAGCGTCGGCTGGCCCAGCGCGCGAAAAGGCTCGGCCGACAGCCAGTCCGGCTGGCTGATGATGCCGACGCGGTAGCCCTGCGCTTCCAGCAGCCGCCCGACCAGCGCCATGCCGAAGCTGGGATGGTCGATGTAGGCATCCCCGGTCACCAGAATGATGTCGCACGCATCCCAGCCGAGCGCGGTCATTTCTGCGCGCGACATCGGCAGGAAGGGGGCGGTGCCGAAACGCGCCGCCCAGTGCTTGCGGTGGGAAAACAGGGCCTGGGTCATGATGGGATTTTACCCGTGGTTAAAAGCACAGAAGGGAGCGCGGCAGCCATGTGGCTCGCCCGCCCCCTCCAGGTGGAACGTTGTGAATTACGACTCAGCGTATGCCCAGCAGTTCCACTTCGAATACCAGCGTGGCGTTCGGCGGAATCACGCCGCCTGCACCGCGTTCGCCGTAGCCTAAAGCCGGCGGGATGGTGAGCTTGCGCTTGCCGCCGACCTGCATGCCGGCCACGCCCTGATCCCAGCCGGCAATCACCTGGCCGCGGCCAAGGTTGAATTCGAACGGGTCGTTGCGGTCGACGCTGGAGTCAAATTTGGTGCCGTCGGTCAGCCAGCCGGTGTAGTGCACCGAAACGGATTGTCCGGCAGTCGCGGTGGCGCCGTTGCCAACCGTCAGTTCTTCAATGATGAGTTCGCTCATGGGTTCAGTCCTTGGAGATGTGTTTGATCATGGGGCGCGCCAACAGAAATGCAGAACGCGCGACCTGACATTTTCGCACGTTTTACCCGCTAAGCGGGTGGTTGCCCGCCAGGCTGTCGGGTATGCCCTGCGAAAAAATCGATCAGCGAGAAATCGAGATGGCCGCCGGCGAGGGCGGTCTACGCTGGCCTGCGCGCGCCGAACAGGCACCTCTGGATTGCCAGCCAGGCGTTCGAGCGTGCGCCCAGCGCGTCAATCAGGCGGGCCAGGGTGAGCAAGGCGTTCATAGTGCGCCGGCCTCCTTCAGAAACGTTGCGAGGCGTTCGGCAACCTGGCGATAACCGGCAGCATTGGCGTGGATGGGGTCGGATTTGAGGCGATTGTCCTTCAATACGTCGTTGAATATCTCGCGCTCAAGCGGCAGCTGCATCTCGTTGGCAATCCGGGAATAAAAGTCGGGCGTTCCGCCGAACAGCCTGGGTTCCGGCACGCCAATCAACACCACGTGGGCGCCGCTGGCGCGGATGGTCTGCACCAGCAGGCGCAGGTTGTTTTCGGTGCTGGCCTCGGGTTGCTTGCGCAGCATGTCGTTGCCGCCCAGGCATAGCAGCACCAGGCGCGGTTTGTATTCGGCCAGCACCCCGGGCAGGCGCTGCAAGCCGGTAGTGGTCGTGTCGCCGGGCACGCCGGCATTGATAACGGCGCGGCCAGTCAGAGCGGCCAGCACCGCCGGATAGGCTGTGGACTCGCTTGCGCCCGTGCCGTGGGTGAGGCTGTCGCCGAAGGCGACGATGACATCGTGCGAGCTGAGTTTGGGTAGCGTCGGCGCGCGATCGCACGCGGCGAGCAGCAAGGAAACACAAACCGCAATAAAGAAGCGGCTTACCGCAAGGGTGCTCCGATCCACTACGGGCTGAAGCCCGTGTGGAGTCGTATGTGCTGGCAGCATTTAGTTGCCGGCCACCGTCATCCTGTCGATCAGGATCGAGCCGACCTGCTTGGAGCTGCGGCGCTCGATATCGGCGCCGACGCCGATGATGCCCTTGAACATCGTGGCCAGGTTGCCGGCGATGGTGATTTCCTCGACCGGGTATTGAATCTCGCCGTTTTCCACCCAGAAGCCGGCGGCACCGCGCGAGTAGTCGCCGGTGACCATGTTGGCGCCAGAGCCGAGCAGTTCGGTGACCAGCAGGCCGCTGCCCATCTGTTTCAACAGGCCGTCGAGGTCGTGTTCGCCGGGGGTGACGATCAGGTTATGGCTGCCGCCGGCGTTGCCGGTCGTCGTCATGCCCAGCTTGCGGGCCGAATAGCTCGACAGGAAATAGCCCTGCAGCACGCCGTCCTTGACGATATCGCGCGCCAGGCAGGCGACGCCTTCGCTGTCGAAGGGCGCGCTGCCGAGGCCGTTCGGGATGAAGGGCATTTCACGGATCTGCACCCGTGGCGCGAAGACTTCCTTGCCCAGGCTGTCGAGCAGGAACGACGATTTGCGATACAGGCTGCCGCCGGATACGGCCGCGACGAAATTGCCGATCAGACCGGTGGCGACCTGCGCTTCGAAAATGACCGGGCAGGTGCGGGTGTCGAGCTTGCGGCCGTTGAGCCGGCGCACGGTGCGGGTGCCGGCGATGCGGCCCACCGCCTCGGGGGAATCCAGGTCGTTGGCATTGCGGGCGCTGGTGTACCAGTAATCGCGCTGCATCGCGCCTTTATCTTCGCCGATCACGGCAACCGACATGCCGTGGCGCGAACCCGCATAGCCGTTGCAGAAACCCAGGCTGTTGGCATAAATGAATTGCGAGGTATGGCAGTTGACGCCTGCGCCTTCCGAGTTGGTCAGTCGCTTGTCGATTGCAAGGGCAGCGGCTTCGCAGGCGCGGGCACGCTCGGCGGCTTCTTCCACGGTCAGCGACCAGGGGTGGTAGAGATCGAGATCGGGGACGTCCCGCGCCAGTTTGTCGGCATCCGGCAGGCCGGCGCAGTCGTCCTCGGCGGTATAGCGGGCGATGGTCATGGCCTTTTCGACCGCGCTTTTCAGCGCCGCTTCCGACAAATCGGAGGTCGAGGCATGGCCGCGGTGCAGGCCGATATGGACGGTGACGCCGGCGCCTTTGTCCTTGTTGTATTCGATGGTCTCGATTTCGCCCTGGCGCACGCTGACGTTCTGGCCGACGCCCTCGGAAATCTCGGTATCGGCCGCGGTGGCGCCCTGCCTGGCGGCATGCTCGATCACGAGCTGTGACAGGGCAATGAGTTGGTCGCGGGTATAGCTGAACTGGGAGCGGGACATAGTGGGTTTACAAAAGGTAATTAGGGCGCGGGTACGCTTTTACAGGGGCAGAAACTACAATGACGATAATAACAGTAACCGAAAGCCCCGCCGTGCGCCTGATTGACCCCGATGCAGCGTTAGAGTTTGACCCCGATGACGTCTACGATGGCCCCAGCAAAAGCCAGCAAAAACGCGATGTAGAAGCGCTGCAAGCGCTTGGCGAAGAACTCGTCAAGCTCCCCGATTCGCAATTCAAGCGTATGGAATTGCCGGACGATCTGCGGGCAGCTGTCGCGGCCTGTCGCAAAATCACCCAGAATGGCGCGCTGCGGCGGCAAAAGCAATATATCGGCAAGATCATGCGGCATATCGATGCGGCGCCGATTCAGGCGCAGCTCGACGTCTTCAATGGCGTGTCGGCAGAGGCAAATCTCAAGCTGCATCAGGCTGAAAAATGGCGCGACAAGCTCATTGCCGATAATGAGGCCCTGACGTTATTCCTCAATAGTTTTCCCGACACGGATGCCACCCATCTGCGCCAGCTCATTCGCAACGCGCGCGACGAAGCGGCGCGCAGCAAGCCGCCCAAGTCCTTCCGGGAGATTTTCCGGGTGGTTCGCGAGGCCATGCAAAAGTAGCGGGAAGACATCTTGCCGTTAAGATAGGCCGTCTTCTTTCAGCCTGCACACCATGACGTTTCGCCGTTTACGTATTGCCCTCCTGCTGGGCATGCTGGCCGCAGCCCTGGGATCGACCTGGCTTGAGCAGACCCTGGCACGCGGTTGGCGGGCGCCATTGGTGGTAGATGTGATTCCGGTCAACGGCGATGGATCGGAACAGGCGAGCGAGACGATTCGTACGTTGCGGGCGGAAGACTTTTCGGGCATCAACGCCTTCATCGAGCGCGAGACGGCACGTTATGGGGTGAAACTGTCGCCAGCCATGCGGGTGACGTTGAGGCCCGAACTGAAAGCCCATCCGCCCGCGCCGCCGCGCGATGGCAGCGTGCTGAAAACCGTATTCTGGAGCCTGAAGCTGCGCGGGTGGGTGTATCGGCAATCCGGGCAGTTACTGCCGCAACTCGGCACGATCAAGCTGTTTGTGCTGTATCACGCGCCGCAGGACGGCATCGCGCTGCAACATTCTCTGGGCCTGCAAAAAGGCTTGATCGGTGTGGTGCATGCTTACGCCGACCCCGGGCAGACGGAACAGAACAACATTGTGATTGCACATGAGCTGCTGCATACGCTGGGTGCGACGGACAAATATGATGCCGAGGGCAAGCCGGTTTACCCGCAGGGTTATGCTGATTCCGCATCGCCGCAATCGGCGCCGCGTAGCGAAGCGGAAATCATGGCGGGCCGATATCTGGCAGCGAATGGGCGTGCGGTGATGCCACCCAGCCTGGAGCGGTGCGTGATCGGGGCGCGGACCGCACACGAGATCAACCTCGACGAAGGATTCAGGCGGCAGTTTGCTTCGGGTCGTTGAAGGTTCGTTGCCGGTTCAGCCGTGCGAGGCCGTAGTGGATGAATGCCAGCGCAGCCAGCACCGGGCCGAGTAAATTCAACACCGGGACAAACTGTATCAAGCCGGTCAGCAGGCCGAGTCCCCACCAGCCGCCGCGTTCGCGTTCGAACAGGGCAGCCATTTCAGCAGGCGCGGCATGCTCGGCAATGGCGTCATAGCGGAACAGGCGCTGGTTCAGGTAAGCGGCGGCAACAAAGGGAATCAGGACGCCGGCGCCGATCAGCCACAGGGGCAGCGTCAAAAGCCACAGCGCCGCAAACACCGCGATGGCGATCGCCGCGTTCCACACGCTGCCGATGAAGCCGCCGCCGTTTTCGCGTTTGAGTTGCGGATAATCGCGTTCGGCGACAACCCGAACCAGGGTGGGCATGGCAAACAGCGCGGTCAGCACGAGCGCGGTCAACATCACCAGCGGCACGAACAGCATCAGGTGCAGCAGCGCCTGAATGCCGTTGGCAATCCACGCGGGTTCAAGTTCGGCCAGCCAGACCTGGATGCCAATTCGATCGAGCCCGTATTCAAGCCAGCCGGAAAAGGTGCGCCAGAACGCGACCCCCAACGCCAGCCACAGCAGCATGGCCACCAGCATCGGCCACACCGCCACCCACAGCACGCGCAGGCTGAACAGGTCGCGCAGGGCACGCGCAAGCGCATCGAAAATGCGTGTCACGGTGCGGGCCTCAATGCGGATTTGGGGCGAAACACGGCGATCGCGTCCGGCCTGGCTTCGAGATACGGCCCGCCAATCAGGTCGATGCAGTAGGGTACCGCGGCAAAAATGCCGTCGAGGGTTTCCTTGATGGCCTTGGGCTGCCCCGGCAGGTTGAGAATCAGGCTGGCGCCGCGCGTCACCCCGACCTGGCGCGACAGGATGGCGGTCGGTACATACTTCAGCGACACTGCGCGCATCGCTTCGCCAAAGCCGGGCAGCACCTTGTGCGCGATGGCCAGGGTGGCCTCGGGTGTGACGTCGCGCGGCGACGGGCCGGTGCCGCCGGTGGTCAGAATCAGGGAACAGCCTTCAGTGTCGGCCAGTTCGATCAGGGTGGATTCGATGCGTGCCTGCTCATCCGGAATCAGCCGGGTGACATACTCGGCAGGATTGACCAATGCTTCGCCCAACCAGGTTTCGAGTGCGGGCAAGCCTTTGTCTTCGTAGATCCCGCTGCTTGCGCGGTCGCTGATGGAAACCAGGCCGATACGGATGGAGTCGTGTGCCATATAGTCGGAAAAGAGGGTTGCATGAATGCCTGAATTTAGCAGAATGACGATCAACAGGCTGATTTCAGTGCTGAAGGAGAAGCGGATGAATGCGATCAGGCACTTGATGGCAGCAAGCTGTTTATGGGCCGCAGCTGCGTTGGCCGACCCGCCGCCCAACTATCCGTTCGTCAATTTCGATGCCGGCCTCAAGGCGGCGCGCGCGAGCGGCAAGCCGATTTTTCTCTACTTCGGTCGCTACGGCTGCGCGTGGTGCGACCACACCAACAAGAAGACTTTTTCCGACGCGGCGCTGAAAACGCTGTACAGCGACCACTACGAACTGGTGTATGTCGATGCCGAATCGGGCCGGCGGCTGATGCTGCCCTCCGGCGAGCGCATCACCGAGGCCGAACTGGGGGTGAGGCTGCAGGCGTTTGCCACGCCGCTGTTCGTTTACATGACGCCGCAGGGCGACAAGATCATGCAGGTTCCCGGTTTTAAAACCGTTCAGGATTTTCGCGATTTCGACCGCTATGTGCGTGGCGGGCACTACAGGCAGAAAACCCTGTCCGAGTTTCTGGGCGGTCAACCGTGAGAGCGGCCCTGCTCGTTCTGGCGGCGCTGTCGGGGTCCGCTCAGGCGGCCTGGATCTGGAGCGACGCGCTGCCGGTCAACTCGGTTCAGGACGCAAAGGTTTTCCCGCATCTGGAATCGGCTAACCGCCAGGGCATGGCGGTGTCGGGTGGCAGCGTGGGCGTGGTGTGGGAAGACAACCGCACTGGCAGCCCGCAATGCTATCTGGCGATCAAGCCTGCGATGGCCAAAAAATTCCGGCCGGAAATCCGCTTGAGTCGGGCCGGGTGTTACGAGCCGGTGGTGGTGGCCTTGGGTGCGGGACGTTTTGCGGCGGCATGGGAAGAAGCCGGTCGGGTGCACGCACAGGTCGTACCCGGGGGCGCTGCGATCAGACTGACCGAAATCGAGTCCGCGCAGGTCACGCTGGCAGCGGGCGCAGGCAGGCTTTATGCCGCCTGGGCCGAGCAGGCCGGGCGTTTTCGACGCATCGTTGTGGCTTCGCTGACCGCAACTGCCGGCACGCTGGGCGTCAGTCTCGCGCAACCCGTAGAAGCCGCTGCGCCTGTTGACGAGCAGGGCTGGCCGGCGTTGGCTGTTGCCGGCGATGCCAGTGTGACCGTGGCGTGGGAAGACCGCCGCAACCGCCACACCGTACCGATGGTGAGCTACCGTTCCGATGGCGGCAGCTTTGCGTCGCCTGCCCGTTTGACCGACACCAAAAGCGGCAGCGTGGAGGGGCTGGGCGCGGGCGTCGGCGCGATGCGTCCGACCCTGACTGCCTGGGGCAAACGCGGGGTCGCTGCGGCCTGGCTCGACAAGCGCGATTTTCTCTCGGGTTATGACGTCTACGCAGCGGTGGATGAGGGGGCGCGCCATTTCGGCCGCAATCTCAAGGTGCAGGATGGCTTTGGCGACAATATGGTGCAGTGGCACGCCAAGATCGTCGGCGATCCGGGCGGTCGTCTGCTGGCCGTGTGGGATGACGCACGCGACGGCACGCCGGATGTATGGCTTGCCGAATGGAAAGGCGATGCGTTCGGCGACAATGAAGCCGTTCCGGCAGCGTCCGGCGCCGGTGCGCAAACCGATCCGGTCGCCGTTCTGGATGACGTGGGGCAGTTGCATCTGGTGTGGCTGGCGCGCGATGAAAAGCGCGGCACGCGCATCCGCTATGTGCGGGGTGCTTCGCGTTGAACCGGCGGATTCAGATCCAGCCGCGCCGCTTCAGTCGCCGGTACAGCATCAGCACGCCGATCCCGGTCAGCAGCAGCACGCCGGGATACGCCCACGGCCATTTCAGTTCGGGCATGGTGACGAAATTCATGCCGTAGAGGCTGAATATCACGGTGGGCAAGGCCAGCAGGGCTCCCCAGCCGGCCAGTTTCTGCACCGATTCGTTTTGCTTCACCGACAGCGAGGCGAGATGAAATTGCATCGCATCCGATGTCAAAACGCGCAAACGGTCGATCGAGGCCGATACCCGAATCGAGTGATCGTGAATGTCGCGGTAATACGCCTTGAGTTCCCTGGTGGACAATTCCGGGTGCAGGCGAATCAGGTTCAGGGTGATTTCCTGCATCGGCTCGGTGGCGTCGCGCAACATGGTCAGATCGCGCTTCATCTCATATAGTTTTTCCAGAATATCGCGGCCCGGTCTGGCGCCGCCCATCAGCTGGCTCTCGAGTGAATGGAATCGATCCTGCGTGGCTTCGATGACAGGGCGGAACTGGTCGACGATGAGGTCGAGCACCAGATACAGTGCATAAGGGGCTGTGGCGCCAATGCCATTGGGGCGGCGCTGCAGGCGCTCGCTGACGCGCTGGTAGCCGCTGCCGCTATCGTGGCGGATGGCGACAACGTAATTGCCGCCGACGAACAAATGGGTTTCGCCGAGTTCCATGCGTGTTTCCCAAAGCTGGGCGGTGCGCGTGGCAATGAATATGTGGCCTTCGTATTCTTCGAGCTTGGGGCGCTGGTGAGTCGAGATCGCATCCTCCAGCGCCAGCGCGTGCAGACCAAGCTCGTCCCCCAGCCGCGTGATGGTCTGGCTGTCGGGGGATCTCAGCTCAATCCAGATGAAGCGATCCGCCTGGCCGACATGATCGCTGATGTCGGAAAAGGCTATGGTCTGGACTTTCGAATTGTGGAATAGCAGGCAGTCGATGATGGCACCCGGTTGCAGGATCGAATTCTGTTGATGATTCTAGACTGTAATGCAATATACATCCTGCCATGACTGCCGCCGGGGTGAACCATCGGGATGCGCCGAGCGCAGTCGCAACCCCCGGATTGCCATTCCCGCTATGCGCCTTGCAGCGGCTTTCGCGGCTGGGTCCCGCAATGCGTCGAGGCGAATCGCGCGGCTATTCGATAAAGCCGTCGTCCCCATGACACGTACATCCCGGATGGGCGCTCGGCTTGCTGTCGCAGCAGACGATCTTGCCGGCGCGGCAAGCGCAGATGCCTTTCGGCGAGCGATGGCCTTAAGTTCATAATGGCCATGCGGTCGCCGTTTGCGATCTTGATTGAACCTGCGCCTAATCTATGCCCATTACTGTCTTGTCGCCCGCCGACCTTCGCCTGACCATTGATCCCGACGCACTGGGATTTGTCGATACGTCTGAACTCATCGAGGAACCCTTGCCGTGGATTGGCCAGACGCGCGCAGAAGCCGCTGCGCGTTTTGGTTTGGGAATGGACCCGCCCAATTACAACCTGTTCGTGCTGGGCGAGGTGGGTAGCGGCCGCTCCTCGCTGCTCAAGCAGGCGATGCACGAGGCGGCTGCAAGCCGGCGGGTCCCCCCCGACCTGTGCTATCTGCATAACTTCGATGCGGCGGAGCGCCCGCAGGCGCTGCGCCTGCCGGCGGGCGAGGGGCGCTTGCTGCGCCAGTTGCTGGCGCAAGCGGTGAAAACCCTGCAAGCGGCTATTCCGCAATGTCTGGCGGGGCAGGCATACAAGGTCGAAAGCGCACGCATCGAAAAAGCCTGGAAGGTTGAGGAAGCCCAGGCCTATGCGGCACTGTCGGCGTTTGCCGAAGCACGTGGCTTTTCCCTGTATCGCGAAGAGGGGCGCATGATGTTTACCCTGACCGGCAAGAAAGGCCAGGCGCTGACCGAAGACGAAGTGTTGGCGTTGCCGAAGGCGCGCCGGCTTGCAGTCGAGCAGGCCGAACAGGAACTGCGCGCCGAAATCACCCGCTATTTCGAGCAGACGCAACCGCTTGAGCGGGCGATGAACGAAGCCTTGGCCGTGTTGCGGCGGCGGGTGGTGAAGCCGTTGCTGGAGCGCGAATGGCAGGCCATTCGTGGCGGGCTGAACAAGCAGATCAAGGACGCTTCCAGACTCAATGCCTATCTCGATGCGATTGCGCGGGATGTGCTCGACAACCTGGAACTTTTCCATGGCGCGGGCGAAGACGAAATCCGGCAGGAAGCCTTGCAAAACAGGTTGAAGCGTTACCGCGTCAACCTGGTGGTCGATAACGGCGGACTCGCCGGGGCGCCGGTGATCGTCGAGGACAACCCGCTGTTTCGCGCGTTGTTCGGCAGCATTGAATACCAGTCCGAGAACGACGTGCTGGTAACCGATTTTTCGTGCATCCGCGCGGGCAGCCTGTTGCAGGCACATGGCGGTTTTCTGATGCTGTATCTGCGCGATGTGCTGGCCGACCCGCTGATGTGGGAAAAGCTGCGGCGTTTTCTGCGCAGCGGCCGGCTGCAAATCGAAGAGCCGGGCGTGTCCCTGACGCCGATTGCGACGGTGTCGCTGGTGCCGGAGGCGGTCGATGTCGAAGTCAAAATCGTGCTGATCGGCTCGCGCGAACAGTATTACGAACTGCAGGAAGCTGCGCCGGATTTCACCCATCATTTTCGCGCCAAGGTCGATTTCGCCGACAGCTTTTCCGCTAGCGCCGACACCCGTCGCGCCTCGTCCGTTTTTGTCGCCCATGCCTGTCGCCAGCATGGCCTGCCGCATTTCTCGGCCGCAGCGGTAGCGCGACTGCTGGAGGAGTCACACCGCGAGGCCGAAGACCAGTCGCGCGAGAGCGCGATTTTCGCCCGCACCGAGGCGCTGGTGATGGAAAGCGCCGCGGTCTGCCGCGCCCGCGGGCCGTGTCTGGTCACGGCGTCGGATGTCGAGGCGGCGCTGCAGGCGCACATCGGGCGGCACGATTACCCCGAACAGCGTTTACGCGAATCCGTTTTCGAGGGCGATGTGTTGATTGACCTGCATGGCGACCGGGTGGGTCAGCTCAATGGCCTCACCCATATTGATCTGGGGGATCACCGGTTCGGGTTGCCGGTGCGGCTTTCCGCGCGTACCTACGCAGGCGGGGAGGGCCTGCTTAACATCGAACGCGAGGTGGAATTATCCGGCCCGATCCACGACAAGGGCGTCTTCATCCTGCAGGGTTATCTGGCCGGGCTGTTCGCCCATCTTGCGCCGCTTTCGCTCAACGCCTCCATCGTCTTCGAGCAGCAATACCACGGCGTGGAAGGCGATTCCGCGTCTTGTGCCGAACTCTATGCGCTGCTGTCGTCGCTGTCGGGATTGCCGATTCGGCAAGGTATCGCTGTCACGGGTGCGGTCAACCAGCACGGCGAGGTGCTGCCGGTGGGCGGGGTCAACGAGAAGATTGAAGGCTATTTCCGGGTGTGCGAGGCAGCGGGCCTGGATGGGCGCCAGGGCGTGCTCATTCCCGCCCGCAACCGGCGTCATCTGATGCTGGAACCACGCGTGGTCGACGCGGTTGCCCGGGGACGTTTCCATATTTACACGGCGGACACTGTCGGTGAAGGGATCGCGTTGCTGACGGGCGTTCCGGTGGGGGAGCCGACTGCGGCAGGTCATTACCCTCACACCAGCGTGCTGGGGCACGCACAGGAGGTGCTGCTGGCGTTTCGTCGCGCCTGCCAGATGCAGGCGCACCCCGGAAATACGTGCCGCCCTTTTCGCGGGGTCGATCGCTCCAGGCCGCGTTAATGCGGTTGATCGGGTTGCCGTGCACACCGCTTGGCGTGAACTATAGTGAAATGAGTCAATTCACCCTGGAAGGAGCCGATCATGAACGCAATGCATCGCATGGAACGTTTTCTGGACCAGCACATGATTCCGTTTGATATCGTGGTGCATCCGCATACCCAGACCAGCGTCGCCACCGCGCGCGCGGTCGGGGTCGCGCCCGATCGCGTGGCCAAGGGCGTGCTGCTCAATGGCGCAGATTGCCAGATGGTGGCGATGATCCCGGCCGATCAGGAAATCCATCTCGGCCGGCTTGGGCTGGATCACGACATGGAGTTCAGTCTGGCCGACGAGACCAGCGTGAGCAGCCTGTTCAAGGAATGTTCACCGGGCGTGGTGCCGGGCTTGCCGAATGCCTGGGGGGTGGAGATGGTGTGGGATGACGCCCTGATGGCGCAGCCGGACATTTATCTGGAGGCGGGAGATCACGAGCGCTTGCTGCATATAGAAACCCGTTATTTGCGGGAGGCATTTGGCGATGCGCCGCACTGCCGGTTTTCGCAGCCGCGCAGCCTGCATGGCTAATCCCGCTTATCGCGCATAGGCTTGGGCGCCGCCCGGCGGGCGATGCCGTGACTTCCCTTGCGTGTGCGATTTGATTTAGGCTTGGATGCCCGGGCGCGTTGCGCCGAACGATACATCCTCAGATCGGTCCACCTGCTGTGAATTCAGATCACCCCAACGCTTCGGAAAACCCGCATCGCCCCCTTGGCCGCGGCATGGCCTGGATCGCCAGCCTGCTGATCCTCGGCATGTTCTATTTTTATTTCGAGAACAGTCTGCAGGCGCGCAACAACCCCAACCGGCAATTGCAGATTGCACCCGGCGCGGATCTGGTACTGAAACGCAGCGGCGACGGGCATTATATTTTCCCCGGTACGATCAATGGGCAACCCGTTACCTTTCTGCTTGATACGGGCGCGACGCTGGTGTCGGTGCCGGCGGGATTGGCGGGAAAGTTGGGTTTGAAGGCCGGCGCATATCAGCAGTCGATCACCGCTAACGGAACGGTTGCCACGCGGGCTACCCGACTGGATGCGTTGGCGTTTGGTCCGTTTGCGTTGGGCGATGTGCCGGCCAGCATCAATCCGGGCATGGCGGGCGATCAGGTTTTGCTGGGAATGAGCGTGCTGAAGCACCTGGAATTTACCCAGCGTGGCGACACATTGATACTGCGTGCGCTGAAGCCGAATGGGAAAACGCTTTGATATCCGAAATTTCTGTGTTATCAATACGCCATCTGTTGGATTCAAGCTTTAAATTGCACTACCTCTGGTAAGCCTTTTTCCTTGAAATTCGATTGATAGAGCATGTCGCTCAATTTTTTAGATAGATAGGAAAAGCAAGATGGAAACGGGTATTGTAAAGTGGTTTAACGATGCAAAAGGTTTTGGTTTCATCACCCCGGATAATGGCGGCGAAGACCTCTTTGCACATTTTTCCGCAATCAACTCCAGCGGCTTCAAGTCCCTGCAGGAAAACCAGAAAGTCAGCTTTGAAGTGACCACTGGCCCCAAGGGCAAGCAAGCATCAAACATCCAAATCGTTTCGTAATTTAAAACGGTCTGGAGAAAAAACCCCGGCTCGCCGGGGTTTTTTTATTGGTGCCATTCAGGAATTGATGCCCTCAGGGTATGCATGGAGTTCACCATGGCGCTCAAAGCCACAATCTATAAAGCCGAGCTGCAAATCGTCGATATGGATCGGAATTATTATGCCGATCACGCGCCGACGATCGCACGCCACCCTTCCGAAACCGATGAGCGCATGATGGCGCGGGTGCTGGCCTATGCGCTCAATGCGCAGGAAGGCATTGCTTTCACCAAGGGGCTGTTCGATGTCGACGAGCCCGAGGTGTGGGTTAAAAGCCTGACGGACGAGATCACGTTGTGGATCGACCTGGGACAACCCGACGAAGCGCGCATCCGGCGTGCCTGCAGCCGTGCCGGACAGGTGATCGTGCTGTGTTACGCCAGCAGCTGCGAACTGTGGTGGAAACAAATCGCCGGCAAGCTGACACGCCTGAGCAATCTGGCGGTATTGCAACTTCCCGTTGAAACCAGCCAGGCGCTGGCCGCCTTGGCCGAACGCAGCATGCGTCTGCAATGCATGGTGCAGGACGGCGAAATCTGGATCAACAGCGACAAGGCGAACGTGCCGATCAAGCTGATCCCGCTTCACCCTGTTGCCTGAGTCGTTCCGGCGGTTACTGCGGGCCGAGAAAACGCGCTTCGAGTTCCTGCAAATTCAGTTCCTGCAGAATCTGCCGCAGGCGCGCGCTCGCGTTGTTGCGCGGCGCGCCCGTTTGGGTGGCGATGATGAGCTCGTTCTTCATCGAGTGTTCCCAGCCGACCAGCTCGGTGACGGTGACCTGATAGCCGTGCGATTCCAGCTGCAGGCAGCGCAGCACGTTGGTGAGCTGGCTGCCGAACTCGCGGGTGTGAATCGGATGGCGCCAGATTTCGGACAGCGGGGTTTTGCCGAAGGATTCGTTCTTGTGCTTTCGCAGCACGGTCGCGACTTCGGCCTGGCAGCACGGCACCAGCACGATATGGCGTGCCTGTTTGGCGAGCGCAAAGCGGATCGCGTCGTCGGTCGCCGTATTGCAGGCGTGCAGCGCGGTGACGATGTCGATGCGTGCGGGCAGGGTGCCGGCGGTGATCGATTCGGCCACCGTCGCGTTCAGAAACGACATGCGCGTAAAACCCAGCCGTGCGGCCAGCTCGCGCGACTTTTCCACCAGTGCGTCGCGCGTTTCGATGCCGTAGATGTGGGCGCCGGCGCGGTCTTTCAGAAACAGGTCGTACAGCATGAAACCCAGATACGACTTGCCCGCGCCGTGGTCGGCCAGCATCAGCGTGTCCTGTCGGCCCGGCACTTCGTCGAGCAGCGGTTCGATGAACTGGCACAGGTGAAACACCTGCTTGAGCTTGCGGCGGCTGTCCTGGTTGAGCTTGCCGTCGCGCGTCAGGATATGCAGTTCCTTCAGCAACTCGATCGACTGGCCGGGGCGCAACAACTCCGCCAGCGGGTCGGCGTAGGCGGTCTTGGGTGCAGGCGTGGCGGAGGGCGTGGGGCGCTTCATGGGCGGGGAATGTGCGGAGGGAAGCCCGAAGGGTATCAAAAACCCGCGACAAGGCAGAGCCGCTTCGTATAATGCCGGCTTGCTGAAAGGGTTTTACCGTGTCCGTCGTCAATATTTCCTGCTACAAATTCGTCACCCTTGCCGACCGCGAGGCGCTCAGGGCCGATCTGAGCGCACGCTGTCTGGCGCTGAATCTGAAGGGCACCGTCCTGCTCGCCCCGGAGGGCATCAACGTCTTCCTGGCCGGTTCGCGCGAGGCGATCGACGCCATCGTGGCGTACCTGCGGGCCGACGCGCGCTTTGCCGACCTCGCGCCCAAGGAAAGCCTCTCCGCCGAGCCGCCATTCCGAAAGATGCGCGTGCGCCTGAAAAAAGAAATCATCACCATGAAGCACCCGCTGATCCGCCCGGAAGCGGGACGCGCGCCCGCTGTTTCAGCCGCTACGCTAAAAGAATGGCTGGATCGTGGAACGGACGATGCGGGCCGTCCGGTGGTCATGCTCGATACCCGCAACGGCTACGAAGTCGCGGCCGGCACTTTCGAGAACGCAGTCGGGTACAACATCGACGTGTTCAGCGAATTCCCGCCCCGGCTGGCCCAGCACCGCAACGATTACGCC
>NCIF01000185.1 GCA_002256785.1 Hydrogenophilales bacterium 17-61-9 | reverse complement strand
AAGCTGAGGCAAACTACTACCGGCAACTCGCCGAACAGACCGAGTCAACGGCCTGTACTTAAACCTAATGGCCTCCACGAAACCCGGGGCGGTTCAACATGTGCGATACCAGTAATGAGTGCGCTTATTGACATGACAACTCTCCTGTTGAAGTGAAACCGAGTGACAAAATTCTAACGTTCAATCTCAGCCGACGACTTTTCGCGCAGGCCGGCTGGAGCGCGAATTAGGCAGGTGGCTTGAACGTACCCGCCCGCCACTGTACCGGCCGTTGTTTTCGCGACTCCCATCACAAGCTCCCTTCGTCACGGCCACAAGACACGAGGCCATCCCACGCCGCCATGGCGCAGTCAGCAACAGCGAGGAGGGCTTTGCGCGAAGCGCCGTCGCGTGCCTGTATCGACATACCCTGCTGAACCGTAATGTAGAAAGTGGCGATTGCTCGCCAGTCCGGACCGTTCGGTAACTCGCCCTCGGCGACGCCTCGCTTGAGGCGGCGGAGGAGCATTGTTATGTTTTCCGCACGAAGCTCTTGCAACTCTCGGCGCACGGCTTCATTTCCGTCGTCGGCATTGAGCGCTCCGAGCACGATGAGGCAGCCGCGTGGCTTGCGGGGCCGGGTAAATTCTACGGCGCTTACGCGCAGCACGGTTTCCATCGCCGCGCGCGCGGACGGCGCAGTCGTCATGGCACCCCAGATTCGCCCGCCTTCGGTTGCACGATAGAGCGCCACCGCTTCCCGGAATAGCTCCTCCTTGCTGCCGAAGGCAGCGTAGATACTAGGCGAATTGACGTCCATTGCGGATATCAGATCCGACATATATCTTGATCGAAGTTCGACTGCAGATTATATTCTTTATTGATCGGCACATAAAGGTGGCGATGGTGACCGGATGGTTGCGCGTAAAGCTAGGCAGCTTCCGTTGAAACAGGCGCGAAAGGCCTCGTGGGCAGAGGTTTTGATCAAGCGAACGAAACTGGAGTCTGACGAATGAAGAAAATCAATAGTGACAAGAGCACGGAGTGGCAAATCGACGACCTCGATCTGAAGGCACTTAGCGGTCGTCTCAGTCGCAGGAGTTTCATTGCACGGCTCATACAGTTGGGCGTTTCCCTTAGCGCCGCTGGGGCGATGGCGACGCGTACCGCGTCTGCTTGGTCCGGTCGCGATGCTTTGCGGGACGAGTACGATTACATCATTGTGGGCGCGGGTTCGGCAGGCTGCGTGATGGCAGACCGAATTTCTGCGACAGGCGCTTCTGTGTTGTTAATCGAGGCAGGAACCGACCAAGTCGACCAGCCAACGATCGTTGATAGCTACCGTTGGGTTGAGAACTTTGGTAGTGATCTCGATTGGAATCGTTCCATACTCCCGCAGATGCCTCTCAATGATCGGCAACTCTATGCTGCTGCTGGGAAGGTGCTGGGCGGGAGCGGTAGCATCAACGGTATGTTATGGTTCCGCGGTGACATGCGGGATGCCCTCCGATGGCAACAGCTGGTTGGTCCCGGCTGGAAACCATCCAAACTATATAAGGCGTTTCTGCGGGTAGAAAACTTTCTGCCAGGGGGCAGCCCCTATCGTGGCAGCACTGGCGTAATCAGTGTAGGGCGTTACGCGTCGGACAATCCGATCACTGCCGCAAGCATTGCGGGTGCGAAGAAACTGGGCTTACCGCCGGTGGATCACAACGCAAGCGCCTTTATTGATGGCGCTGGTGTGGCAGATGTGAACATCCTTCCTAATGGTCGACGTTCTGGCCCAGCCCAAACCTACCTAGTACGTGCCCTAAAGAGAGATAACTTTACCGTGCTTTCGGATGTGCTGGTGACGGGCTTAAATCTGAACGGTTCGAGTTGCCGGGGAGTAAACGCCGTCGTTGACGGGCAAGCACGTCACTTTGCGGCATCGCGAGAAGTGGTATTGAGCGGGGGAGCCTTCGGTTCACCCCGTTTGCTTATGCTCTCCGGTATTGGGCCCGAGGACGTGTTGAGAGCGGCTGGCGTGACTGTCCGCCATCGCCTGTCGTATGTAGGAAGAAATTTACACGACCATATGATCCTGCCAGGTATACGTTTTTACGCCGGCCCCGAGCTTTCGCCATCGGAAACGTATGGGCGTGTCGCGAGCCACTCATTTTTTCGGACCAATTCTATCGACGCGGCACCAAATATTCAGGTAATGTGCATGCAGGGCTTCTTTCCACCGAATCCACTTACGGCGGGTGAAGGTTTTAACATCATGCCGTGGCTCGCCAAGGTCGAAAGTCGCGGCAGTCTTGCACTTACGAGTGCGGACCCAAGGGTTTCACTAGCCATCGATCCGGGCTATCTGCGCGAAGACGTGGACCGAGAAACATTGCTAGCTGGCCTCGATTACGCAATTTCTCTGGGCTTAACCGAAGCAATGGCCCCGTTCTCCATCGGGCTCAGGTCACCGGCCAGCCCATTTATGACTCGTGAAGAGAAGCTCGCCTTCATCACGGCAAATGCCTCTCCTGGTGTTCACTACGTGGGTACTTGTTCAGCCGGCCGCGATCCAAATTACAGCGTTGTCAACCAAGATTTTCGTGTCTGGGGTATCGATGGACTTCGCGTGGTTGACGCCTCTGTCATTCCGGAGGTGCCTGGCGTCAATCCACAAGGGCTCATCCTCGCACTTGCCGAGTTGGCTGCCGAAACGATGGGATATGCGCCGACGGACCATCCACAACAATCGGTCGGTATTGATGAATCAACAGTAACGTAGAAAACACGCCACCTCAAGGGTGCGGACCGGCCGGCTCCTGAATGCCCCGATCGCGGGTGGACGGTCAACCAGATGTCGGGCATAACGGCGCAGCAGTCCTTCTGGCACATCAAGCAAATGGATGGACACCCCGAGCTCATAGAGCGTCTGGATGTGATCAAGTGGTGGGTCGAGTGTTTAGCGGGTGCCGCCCACAACCAGTTATGGGTAAGGAGTCATGGCGCGTGCGGTGCAATCAGTGTTTGCCGCCTGCGTTCTAGGAGCCACACCTCGACCGACACCTAGATGCTCTTTCCTCTGGAGAAACACATGCACAAAGGTAGTTGTCTATGCGGAGCGGTTAAGTACGAAATCACTGGCTCACTTGGCCCAGTCGTATATTGCCACTGCTCTCGCTGTCGAAAGGCGAATGGTTCTGCGTTTGCCGCAGTGTCCCCTGTCGTCGTAGAGGACTTTCGCATCGTCAAGGGACAAGAGTCACTGCGTAGCTATCACACAGTTGCAGACGTTCATCGTGTATTCTGCGGTACGTGTGGCTCTCCAATTATTGGCAAGCGTGACAGCGCGCCTGAAACTGTATGGGTGCGCATAGGCACGCTTGATACCCCGATAGACGCAAAAGTCTCCACACATATCTTCGTTGGCTCGAAGGCAGAGTGGGATGAAATCCTTGATGGTTCGCCACAGCATGATGAGCGTCCGTAGCAGGGCTATGAGTAAGGGTGGTATCACTCCGCCCCCCCACACCACCTAGCATGCGGGTCCGCACTAGGCGGTTGAAACAGAGTAATGAAAAGGTACCCACTGATCTTCAATCGACATCAGCCCCTGCGCTGTTAACCATTCGTTCGACACCGCCATTTGCGTAATCGGAGTGCGCGACATGGCGTAGGGTCCTTTCGAACTCACGCCAGTTTTGGTCACTTCCTTCAGACTGACACCCAGATTCACCAGATGTTTGATCTTCGTGCGCGGCCACCGCCACTGTTTCCGGCAATTGCTCCTGCATTGCTCTACCTCTCGCCATCCATGGCGGTCGCCAATAGCAGCAACGCAAACGCCGCCGTAACCATTCATCCAGTTCCGGGATCGGCCGATAGTAGTATTCCGACATTGCATACAGATGTTAAGGTGCCGTGGTGCGCATGGATGCGCAACGGACAACAAAGTAGTTCAGCCACCCGACAACGTGCTTCCGCAGCTCGCGGTAGCGATGAGTCAAGCTCACGCCCACGAACGGCCGGCGAGTTGTCGGACACGATGTTTAAAACGCAGTAGCGTCTTGTCGGGTTTTGTCGCGTTAACTGAACACTGCTGGATTTTGTCCAGATTTTCCAGGCGCGCAGTAGCGCTTGACGGAATTAGTCTGCAAGCGCATAAATTGTTAGGGGAAGGAACGCTTCACTCCATCCATAACGATCATCTGACCTTTTCGGATCATTTGCATCAATTCAATGCTAGTCAACACAGTACCGGCCACATCGAAGGTTTTGAAACCCCGCATGTGGTTTGTGATCCGTTTCACCGCTCGGCGATCCTGCGCAACGATTTTGTTCAGATACTTGATCTGACGCACTTCAATGGGCACATCGCCTTTTCAAAGAACCTCATTGCGGCTTCTTTGTCGCGCTGGGCTCTCAGCAGAAAATCAATGGTGTGTCCTTCCTTATCGACCGCCCGGTACTTAGGTATACCCACAGGCCAGGCACCTTTATTTATCAGGCTGCTGAAATACCCCACGCGGATGCGTGGCACGTTGCTCTAAAAGTTCGATTTTTCATTCAGTTCGCTCACACCATCAAACTTCCGCTCTCTTTGGGCTCGTTTTCGACCTTTTGAGCCCATTTTCCCCCGCATTTCCCGCCCTTCACGCCGTCTGCGGACGGATTTTTCCCAGCGTGCGCATGCGTGTCAGGTTGTAGGCTGCCACGGTCAGCACAAACATCTGATCGACCTTCTTCAACCCGCGCACCATCACCTGCCGGATGCGCCCCACGGTCTTTGCCCACCCGAAGCCTTGCTCGATGAGTTTTCTTTTCTGCACCGAGATGTGCGTAGCCCGCACTGGCAGCGATTGCATCCGGCACCGCAGAGCGGCGTCCCGAGGTGTTTTGCGCCACATGCGGGATGACGTTCATTTCAAGCAAGCGTCGATGAACTCCTTGGCGCCATAGCCCTTGTCGGCACCCAGCGTGATTTCCGCATGCGGGTTGTCCGCCGCTTGCCGGGCGTCGTCGATCATCGTCTTGGCCGCTTCGCGCTCGGCAA
>NCIF01000184.1 GCA_002256785.1 Hydrogenophilales bacterium 17-61-9 | reverse complement strand
TGCCGCGCAGTAAGCCTGCCATGCCGCTTGAGCGCGTCTCCGGCCCGGTGCAGGATGACCGCTCATCTGTAATGGAATCGACCCCATGAGGCTCAACGCCCCCTTATTCCTGCTGACGCCCTTGCTGTTCATCACGACAGCTCAGGCTGCAGCCTACGATCCGCCCGCGCATGGCGAGGGCTCGGTCGTGTTCACCCCTGCCGCCAGGCCGCGCTTGCTCAATCTCGATCCGCAGCCGGGCGGCCCTCCCGACCTCCGCAATGCGCCGCGAAGCACCAGCCGTTACGGCATCGGCTATGACGCGCGTCACGGCCTCGACGCGAACGCGCGCAATCCATCCGGCCATGATATGAACGCCGTCCAGCCCATGCAGCCCCCTGCGCGAATCGAACGCGCCGGCGGCGCGGGACGCGGCGGCCGGGGGCGCTGACCGCGCTGCGGCAGGGTCAACCTTCTTTTCGTAACCCAGGAATCCAGCATGCTTAGCCAGTCACTCTCTGCCATCTCACTCGCCCTGGCCCTGGCCGTCAGCACGCCGCTGCACGCCGCCAAAGCGTCCCCCTCAGCCAAAACCACGCTGTCGAGCCTGTCTGCGGCCGAAAAGTCCGACTTGCTATTCATGCGCGAGGAAGAAAAGCTGGCGCGCGATGTCTATCTGACGCTCTACGAAACCTGGGGGCTGCCGGTGTTCAGCAACATCGCCAGTTCCGAGCAAAGCCACATGGACGCCGTCCTCAAGCTGCTGCGCACCTACCGGCTGACCGATCCGGCCGCCGGTCTGGCCATCGGTGAATTCGCCAATCCGGAACTGCAGGCGCTGTATGACACGCTGATGGCGAAAGGGCGTCTCGGCGCGCTCGATGCGCTGCAGGTCGGCGGCATCATCGAAGAAACCGACATGCACGATCTGGTGGCTGCGATCGAACGCGCCGACAATGCGGACCTCGACGCCACCTATGCAAACCTGCTGTGCGGCTCGCGCAACCACCTGCGCGCCTTTGCCGCCAACATCGAGTCCATGACCGGCAAGGCCTATACGGCGCTGGTCATCCCGCAGGATGAAGTGGATGCGGTTGTCGACAGCCCGCTGGAACAGTGCGGCACGCGCTGACCCCGTGCTGGCCGCTTCCGGCGAATCATTCGTAATACGCTGAAAAACATCTATTAAATGAGTTGCGCATGCCGAAGGGGTTGTGGCGGCGCGATTCTCTCCTGACAACCCCTCTGCTCAAGGAGCACGACAATGTTGAAGAAGTCCTTATTGAATGCAGCGATGGCCAGCAGCCTGCTGCTGGCCCTTACCCCGGCGTTTGCTGCCGACGCACCCGCGCAAACCCAAGCGCAGACCCAGGCGCAGGAACAGATCTACGGCAGCCAGTTGATGACGCCGCAGGAGCGCGCCGAGCATCAAATCAAGATGCGCAACGCCAAAACCAGCGAAGCGCGTGAACAGATTCGCGCACAGCACCACAAGGAAATGCAGATTCGCGCCAAGCAGCGCGGCGTCACCCTGCCCGATGAGCCGCCTGCAGCAGGCATGGGGGGTGGCATGGGTCCGGGCGGCGGAATGGGATCCGGCGGCGGCATGGGCCCCGGCGGCGGCGGCCGCTAAGCCTCGCGCAGGCCAAGGCTCGACCAGAAGGCATCGCACTTGCGGTGCCTTTTGCTTTAGTGGGAGCATCATGCGTCCGCCCGCTTCCTTTGCTCACGAGAAATTTACCAATGAAATCTTTCAGCCTGTGGATTACCGGCGCGTGGCTGTGCCTCGCGTTCAATCACGCGCTCGCAGCCGAGACCCACGCCCTGCATCACGCACCGGCACCCGACCATCGCAGCGTGCTGACACTCGACGCTGGCGAACGCGCGATGATCCTGGAAGAAATGCGGATGTTTCTCGACGGCGTGCAGAAAATGACCGGCGCGCTGGCCAGGCCCGACATGGCGGCGGTGGCGCAAATCGCGCGCGGCATGGGGCAGAAAATGGTGCACGAAGTGCCGCCCGCGCTGCGCGCCAAACTGCCGCAGGAATTCCGCCAGCTGGGTTTATCGGTGCATCGCGAGTTCGACCAGATCGCGCTCGACGCCGGCAGCCTGCAGGACGTCAGCCACAGCCTCAACCAGTTGTCGGCTACGCTGCAAAAGTGCGTCAGTTGCCATGCAACCTATCAGATTCAAACCCCGATTCACGCCGACAGCCACTGACCCGCATGACACTCGATGCCCTGAAGCCCGCCGCCTGGAAAATCAGCTCGCGCACGCTCCTGCTCCTGCTCGGCGCGCTGGCCTTTATCGCCGCCTTTGTCTGGCTGCTGACCGCACGCGGACCGCTGGCGCCGGTGGGCGTGGAGACCGCAAGCGTCGCCCGTGCCGACCTGCGCCCCACGGTCTACGGCATCGGCACGGTAGAAGCGCGGCGCGCCTATGCCGTGGGGCCGACCCAGGCCGGGCGGCTGTTGCGGGTGTCGGTGGATCAGGGCGACCGGGTAAAAGCAGGCCAGTTGCTGGCCGAAATCGACCCGGTGGATTTGCGCCAGCGCGGCGAAGCGGCGGCCAGTTCGGCGGCGCGCGCGCGTCAAACCGCACAGGCGGCGCAGGCGCAAGTGAGCGAGGCCGAAAGCCGCGTGCGGCTGGCGCAGGCCAACCACGCGCGCTATCAGGCGCTGGCGAAACAGGGTTTCGTCGCCCAGGAAATGGCCGACAGCCGCCGCAACGAGGCCGCTGCCGCCGAGGCTGCGCTGGCCGCCGCGCGTGCCAACGCCCTCGGCGCGCAACGCGACATCAGCCGCGCCGATGCCGAATTGCGCGGTATCGAGCAGGTGGGCAACACCCTCAAACTATTCAGCCCGATCGACGGCGTGGTGACCGCGCGCGAAGCCGAACCCGGCACCACGGTGGTGGCCGGGCAGGCCGTGCTGCGGCTGGTCGATCCGGCGCAGCTGTGGGTGCGGGCCCGCGTCGATCAGGCGCGTGCGCAGGGGGTGGCCGTCGGCCAGGCGGCCGACATCGTGCTGCGCTCCGCACCAGGCAACGCCCTGCCGGGCAAGGTGGCGCGCATCGAGCTGCAAAGCGATGCGGTCACTGAAGAGCGCATCATCAATGTGGCGTTCGAGCCGGCGCCGGCCCAGCTGTACCTGGCCGAACTGGCGGAAGTGACGATCCGGCTGCCCGGCGCGCGCGATGTGCTTGCGGTGCCGCGCGCGGCGCTGGCGCAGTTCAAGGGGCAAACCGGTGTCTGGCAGGTGGTGGACGGCCGTGCGCGCTTCCAGCCGGTGCAGACCGGCGTGCAGACCGCCGATCAGGTGCAGATCGTGTCGGGACTCGAAGCCGGCGACCGCCTGGTGGTTTACAGCGCGAAGCAGCTCGACGACGGCGTCAAGGTCAGCGAGCAGCGCCTGACGCCGCAATGACCCAATCCAGAATACCTCCAGCGCATGATTAATCTGGCCGGGCGCGACATTGCCCACCATCTCAAAAGCTATCTGCTCACCGGCCTGGGGCTGGGGCTGCTGATTGGCGTGACGCTGACCATGGCCGGCGTCTATCGCGGCATGGTCGACGACGCCAAGGTGCTGCTGCGCGCGGTCGATGCCGACATCTGGGTGGTGCAGCAAAACACCCTGGGGCCGTTCGCCGAACCCTCCAGCGTGCCGGACGACCTCTATCGCGCGCTGGCAGGGCTGCCGGGCGTGGCGCAGACCGGCAACGTGTCGTATCTCACCATGCAGGTCTCGCATCAAGGCAAGTCGCAACGCGTGATGGTGGCGGGCTACGAATCCGGCAAGCCCGGCGGGCCGTCGTTCCTGATCGCCGGCCGTCCGATCGCCCGCGCGCATTACGAAGCCGTGGCCGACGCCAGGACCGGCTTCCAGATCGGCGACGTGGTGCGCATTCGCCGCAACGACTACATCGTGGTGGGCCTGACCCGGCGCATGGTGTCGTCGGGCGGCGACCCGATGCTGTTCATTCCGCTGAAGGACGCACAGGAAGCGCAATTCCTGAAAGACAACGATGCCATCGTCGAGGACCGCAAGCGGCTCGAAGCCAACCCCGCGATCAACCGACCCGGCCAGCCGGGCGTGCTGGAGGCGGTGCAGGCGATCCAGGCCTCCAGCCATAAGGTCAACGCCGTGCTGCTGCGGCTGCAAGCCGGTGTCGACGCGCGCAGCGTGGCCGACACCATCGCGCGCTGGCAGCGTTACACCGCCTACACCCGCGCCGACATGGAAGACATCCTGGTGGCCAAGCTGATCGCCACCGCCGCCAAACAGATCGGCCTGTTCCTCATCATTCTGGCGGCGGTCAGCGCGGCCATCGTCGCCTTCATCATCTACACGATGACGCTCGGCAAGATCAAGGAAATCGCCGTGCTCAAACTCATCGGCACCCGCGACCGCAC
>NCIF01000009.1 GCA_002256785.1 Hydrogenophilales bacterium 17-61-9 | reverse complement strand
TGATGAACCACAACCTGGAAACCGTGCCGCGCCTGTACAAGGCCGCGCGCCCCGGCGCCGACTACGCGCATTCGCTGAAGCTGCTGCAGGATTTCAAGGTGCGCCATCCCGACATCCCGACCAAGTCCGGCTTGATGCTGGGCCTGGGCGAAGAGGACGACGAGATTCTGCAGGTAATGCGCGACCTGCGCGCGCACGATGTCGACATGCTGACCCTCGGCCAGTACCTGCAGCCCTCGCAGCACCACCTGCCGGTGTTGCGCTTCGTCACCCCCGAACGCTTCGCGCAGTTCGAGCAGGAAGCGCTGGCGATGGGCTTCAGGCACGCCGCCTGCGGGCCGATGGTGCGCTCGAGCTATCACGCCGACCAGCAGGCGGCCGGGGTTTGATTATTCCGGCCTGATTACTTCAGCAGCCGTTTGCGCGTCAGCGCCAGCGCGATGACGTAGCCCAGGCTGCCATATATCAGCAGCGCGACGACGTGCAGCGCGATGTCGCCCGGCACGTTGCCGACGACCAGCGGACGCGCGAGATCGATGGCGTGGGTCAGCGGCAGCCAGGCCGACACGGCCTGCACCGGCAGCGGCAGCTGCGACACCGGGAAGAACACGCCGCACAAGAGCACCATCGGCGTGATCACCAGGGTGAAGTAATAAAGAAAAAAGTCGTAGCTCGGCGACACCGCATTCATCACCAGCCCGAGGCCGCCGAAGCAGAAACCGACCAGCGCGACCACCGGGATGATCCACAGCGTCATCCAGAAATTTCCGTACAGACCCAGCCCCCAGATCACCGCCAGGATCGCCAGTCCGGACAGCAGGCTTTTGGCCACCGCCCACGTCAGCTCGCCCAGCATGACGTCGTCGAGCGTCATCGGCGCGTTCATGATGGCGTCCCAGGTGCGCTGCACGTGCATGCGCGAAAAGCTCGAATACAGCACCTCGAAGGTGGCGGCGTTCATGGTGCTGTAGGCCACGGTGCCGGCGGCGAGGAAGGTCAGGTAGGGCATGCCGCCGACGTCGGGCAGCAGGCTGCCGAGGCCGTAGCCCAGCCCCAGCATGTACAGCATCGGGTCGGCCAGGTTGCCGAGGATGGCCGGAATGGCGAGCTTTTTCCACACCCGGTAATTACGGTGCCAAACCGGGATGAAGCGCCACGACAATAGGGGAAGGCGAAAGTGTTTAATCACGTAAATCGCGCCCGGTGAGTTTGAGGAACACGTCCTCAAGGTTGGATGGGCGGTGCAGGTAACGCAGCGTGGCGTCGTGCTTCAGGACGTCAATCACGGGGGCGGCGTCGCTGGTGTAGCAGAACAGGGTTTCGCCCACGGTTTCGAAGCGTTGGCACAGGCTTCCGGCGCGGGCATGCGTCCATGCGTCCACCCCTTCGCCGAACACTTCGACCACAGCGGGTTCGATATGCGCTTCGATCAGCGCGCGCGGCGCGCCTTCGACGACGATACGGCCATGGTCGAGGATGGCGAGGCGGTCGGTCAGTCGTTCGGCCTCGTCCATGAAGTGCGTGGTCAGCACGATGGTCTTGCCTTCTGCGATCAGGCGCCGCAGGCCTTGCCAGATCAGGTGGCGCGCCTGCGGATCCAGCCCGGTGGTGGGCTCGTCGAGAAACAGGATGTCGGGGTCGTGCACCAGTGCGCGCGCCAAGGTAAGCCGCCGCTTCATGCCGCCCGACAATTGCGCAATCTGCGCGTCGGCCTTGCTCGCCAGTCCGGCGAACTCCAGCAGGTGCGGGATGCGCGCGGCGATGGCGGATTTTTTCATGCCGAAATAACGGCCGTAGGCGAACAGGTTTTCGCGCACGCTGAAATCGGGATCGAGGTTGTCCATCTGCGGCACCACGCCGACCTTCATCCGCGCCTCGCGCGCATGTTTCGGCACGCTCAGACCGGCCAGTTCAATGCGGCCGCTGTCGGGCTCGATCAGGCCCAGCAACAATCGCAGGGTGGTGGTTTTACCGGCGCCGTTGGGGCCCAGCAAGCCAAAGCACTCGCCGCGCCGGACCGTCAGATCGAGGCCGCGCACGACCTCGGTATCGCCATAGCGTTTGGTGAGGCCGCGCACGTTCAGCACGGGCAGCCCTCCATGAAGGCCTGTTTCAACTGCTTGAGCTTGCCGTGGAAAAAATGGCCGGCCTGCGGGATGACTTTTTGCGTCAGGTGTTGCTGCTCAGCCCATAGCTGGATGGCGGCGGGCGGGATCAATTCGTCGGCGTCGCCGTAAATCACCACGGTGTCGGCGGGCACGGGGTCGAACGCGTACAGGGTGACCGCCGGCGCGACCAGAACCAGGCGCTGCGCATCGAGCTGCTGGCGCAGCCGGTGCTGCACAAAGGCGCCGAAGGAAAACCCCGCCAGCACCCAGGGCAGGCCGGGGTAGCTGGCTTCGACAAAGCGGGCGACCGCGAGTAAGTCCTCGGTCTCGCCCACGCCGGCGTCGAATGTGCCGTCGCTCATGCCGACCCCGCGAAAATTGGGGCGCACCGACACCCAGCCGGCTTCGTTGGCTGCCCTGGACAGGGTGGTCACCACCTTGTTGTCCAGGCTGCCGCCATGCAGCGGGTGCGGGTGCGCAACCAGCAACAGGCCGCGACGGTCGATTTCGGGGTCGTCGATCACCGTTTCCAGCTTGCCGGCCGGCGCCGGAATGCGCAGTTTGAAGCGTTTCACTTCAGTCTCAGGCGTTCGACGATGCGCCCCTGTTTGAGGTGTACGTCGAAAATCTCGTCAAGGTCGGACTCGTCCACATAGGTGTACCAGACCCCCTCGGGATAGACGACCAGAACCGGACCTTCGTCGCAGCGGTCGAGGCAGCCGGCGCTGTTGATGCGGCATTTGCCTTTGCCGGCGAGATTGGCGAGCTTGGATTTTTTCTTCAGGTAGTCGCGCATCTGCTGGCCGCCGGCGGCGCCGCAACATTGGGCGCCGTCGTCGCGCTGATTGGTGCAGAAAAATACGTGGTGCTTGTAATAGGGCTTAGTCATCTGAACGGTCTTGTATGGGTGGAGGAGCCGGCGCTTTGAGTGCATTGCCGTATGCCTGCTCGACCGGGTATTTTCGCGCATTAATGGCCAGTTTGTCGGCAGCCGCTTCGAGCAGGTCGATATCCAGAATATCGGCCAGCCGGGTCAGGTAAATCAATACGTCGGCGATTTCCTGGCGGACCGCCTCGCGCTGCGCGTCGCTCAGATGGTGACTTTGCTCTGCCGTCAGCCACTGAAAGGGCTCCAGCAATTCCGACGCTTCCACGCTTAACGCCATAACCAGATTTTTGGGCGTGTGGTAGCGTTCCCAGGCGCGAGCCAGGGCAAACTCGCGAATGCGCAGGCGCAGGGTATCGAGGCTGTCGATTGCGGTGTCGGTCATGGCAGCATGATACCTTGGCCGGCGATGACTTTATGGCACAGCTTTTTTGGTCGTCGTTTCCCGGCACGGGGCTCGATCCGGCCGGTTGACGTTGCAACGCAGTGCATCCATCTGCAGCGTGATCTTGATAGTGCGGAAATCCACTTCAATATTCCGGCGCATCCCATAGAGAAGTGGCTCCGCAAATCGGCACAGCGCGTTCGACTGATAACACGATTTTCACTGGAAACCAGCGTGGGGTCGAAGTTATCCATGCCTGTCTCCGTTCGGCCAGGTTGCGATCGGGCAGAAATCGGCTGCGTCGAACAGGTAGCAGGGCCGCGTAATCCGCATCGCTGCCGAGCAGCCTGATGCCATGTTTCAGAACCTGGCCCAGCAAGGGTTCGCCTGGCGGGTGGCGTTCATCCTTGCATTTGTGGAATTAAAATCCATAATTGCAAGGATGATTGAACGTGCTCTTGCCCGCCGGCTGAAAGACGCCATCGCCCATACGCCGGCGGTGGCCTTGCTCGGGCCGCGTCAGGCGGGCAAGACGACGTTGGCGCTGGAGGTGGGGCGGGGGTTCAACGCGCTTTATCTCGATCTGGAATCCGAACAGGATCGCGCCAGGCTGGCGCAGCCGGAACTCTACCTGGCGGACCATCAGGACACGCTGGTGATTCTTGATGAGGTCCATCGCGCGCCTGGGCTGTTTCCCGTGTTGCGCGGGCTCATCGACCGGGCGCGCCGGTCGGGGCGCACCGCCAGTCAGTATCTGTTGCTGGGTTCGGCTTCGCTGGATCTGCTGAAGCAGTCAGGCGAAAGTCTGGCCGGACGGATTGCCTACCTGGAACTCGCGCCGTTCAATGTGCTGGAAACGCCCAACCTGCCTGCTGACGACCTGTGGGTGCGCGGCGGCTTTCCCGACAGTCTGCTGGCATCGAACGCGGCGCGCAGCCTGCGTTGGCGGCAGGATTTCATCCGCACCTATCTGGAGCGGGACATCCCGCAGTTCGGCCCGCGCATCGCCGCCGAGACCTTGCGGCGCCTGTGGGGCATGCTTGCCCACCATCAGGGCGGCCTGCTCAATGCCGCCCAGTTCGCCCGCAACCTGGGGGTGGACGCGAAGACCGCGGCGAGCTATCTCGATCTGCTGGTCGATCTGCTGATCGCGCGCCGCCTGCCGGCCTGGCACGCCAACATCGGCAAACGCCTGGTCAAGTCGCCCAAGGTGTATGTGCGCGACAGTGGTCTGGTGCATGCGCTGCTGAATATTCCCGACAAGGAAACGCTGCTGGCGCACCCGGTGGTGGGGCAAAGCTGGGAGGGTTCCATCATCGAGAACCTGCTGGTTTGTGCCGCGGACAAGGCGCAAGGCTATTTCTATCGCACCAGCGGCGGGGCGGAAATCGATCTGCTGCTGGTCTGGCCGGACGGCAGCCTGTGGGCGGTGGAAATCAAGCGCAGCCTCAGTCCCAAAGTCGAGCGCGGCTTTCATGCCGCCTGCGAAGACCTGGCGCCTGCACGCAAGTTCGTTGTGTATGCAGGACAGGAGCGCTATCGCCTTGCTCCCGATATCGAGGCTATTTCTCTGGCAGAGCTGGCCGCCGAGGTTTTCGCCGCCTGACAGAGCCTGATTGGTTAGAATCAAACCATACGTTCATTTTTCTAATTTCCTATGCAAACCCTTACTGTCGACCTCGGCGACCGCTCCTACCCCATCCACATTGGCGCCGGCCTGTTGAATCAGCCTGGGTTGATCCTGCCGCATCTGGCGCAAAAGCGCGTGATGGTGGTGACCAACACCACGGTTGCGCCGCTGTATCTGGCGCGGCTGACGGCGACGCTGCAAGCCGGCGGGGTGGCGGTTACAAACGTGGTGCTGCCGGACGGCGAGGCCTACAAGAACTGGGAGACGCTGAACCTGATTTTCGATGCGCTGCTGACCGATCGCGCTGAGCGCAAGACCACGCTGATCGCGCTGGGCGGCGGGGTGATCGGCGACATGACCGGGTTTGCGGCGGCAAGCTACCAGCGCGGCGTGCCCTTCATCCAGATTCCCACCACGCTGCTGTCGCAGGTCGACTCGTCGGTGGGCGGCAAGACCGGCATCAACCATCCGCTCGGCAAGAACATGATCGGCGCGTTCTACCAGCCGCAGCTGGTGCTGGCCGATACCGATACGCTGAAGACGCTGCCGGCGCGCGAACTGTCGGCGGGGCTGGCCGAGGTGATCAAGTACGGCCTGATCCGGGACGTTGAATTTCTCGCGTGGCTGGAAGCCAACATGGACAAGCTGCGCGCGCTCGACCCGGCGGCGGTTTCCCATGCGATTTTCCGCTCGTGCGAAATCAAGGCGCAGGTGGTGGGCGAGGACGAGCGCGAAGGCGGCATCCGCGCGATCCTCAACCTGGGCCACACCTTCGGCCACGCGATTGAAACCGGCATGGGCTACGGCAACTGGCTGCACGGCGAGGCGGTGGCGGCGGGCATGGTGATGGCGGTGGACACCTCGCAGCGGCTGGGCTGGCTCAGCGAAGCGGAGGTGGCGCGCACCCGCGCGCTGATCCGCGCCGCCGGCTTGCCGGATGAAGCGCCGGACCTGGGCGTGGACGCCTGGCTCGAATACATGGGCCATGACAAAAAAGTCGAGGGCGGAAAAATGCGTTTCGTGCTGCTGAAAAAGCTGGGCGAGGCGGTGATTACCGCCGACGTGCCGGAAGCGACGCTGCGCAACACCCTGATGGCATGCGTGGCCGTCTGAGCGCGCCACTTTGCATTTAAGGGAAATTATTATTTGCATTAACTATTGTTTGTATCAATAATACAAACAATGGTTTCCGATAATCATCATGAGGCCTTGGTGCAACTCGGGGCCCGTCTGCGTGCACAGCGGCTGATGCGCAACGAGCCGCAGGCACGTTTTGCGGCACGGCTTGGCGTGTCGGTGCCGACCTTGCGGCGGCTGGAGCAGGGGGACGCCAGCGCGCAGATCGGCCACTGGCTCGCCGCGCTGGAACTGTTGGGTCGCTTGCATGAGGCCGAGGCCTGGCTTGCACCGCAGGCCAGCTTGTTCGCCGCCGTCGAACCCGCGCCACCGCAGCGGCAGCGGGCGCGACGGCGCAAGGCGGCGACGTGATCCGGCTGGATGTCTGGCTGACGCTGCCGGACGGCGCGCGGCTGCACGCGGGCGAACTGGCGTTTGGCGACGCCGATGCGCACGGACGTTATGCCAGCGCGTTCCGTTATGTGCCTGCCTATCTCGCCGATCCGCGTGCGTTTGCGCTCGACCCTGCCGCCTTGCCGCTGGGCGGGCAGGAATTCCAGTCGACCCAGCTCAACCCGCCCCTCTTTGCGCTGGAGGATGCGCTGCCCGACCTCTGGGGGCGGCGGCTGCTGGTGTTGCACCATGGCCTCGCGCGCGGCCAGCAGAGCGAACCGTACCTGCTGCGGGCGCTGGGAGGCGCGGGTCTGGGCGCGCTCGCTTTCGCGCTGCCGGGTACGCAGCCCGGAATGCTTGATCCCGCAGCCGACGGGGTGGCGCTCGCCGCACTGGCCGATGCGGCGGCGCGACTGGAAGCGGGCGATGCGGTCGACGCCAGCAGCCGGATTCTGCTGGTGGCGGGCAGTTCGCCGGGCGGCGCGCGGCCCAAGGCGCTGGTGCGCGATGCGGACGGTCACTGGATTGCCAAGTTTGCCAGCCGCTGCGACGACTGCGACATGGTCGGGCTGGAGGCGACGAGTCTGACGCTGGCGCGACACGCAGGGCTTGTGGTGCCCGATTTCAAGCTCGCGACATTGCCCGGCTCGCGCCACGCGCTGCTGGTCAGGCGCTTCGACCGCACCCCGGCCGGGCGGCTGCACATGCTGAGTTTTCGCGCGCTGTTGCAGGCCAGCGGCTATTACGTGCTGGGCTACGCGGATTTGATCGCTGCGCTGCGTCGCCATGGCGACGTGCCGGAAACCGACGTGCCGCAGCTTTTCCGGCAAATGGTTTTCAATGCGTTGCTCGGCAACACCGACGATCATCTGAAGAATGTCTGGCTGCTGCGCGATACGGCGGGCTGGCGGCTTTCGCCCGCCTTCGACCTGTTGCCCGACACCGGGGGGTTGCGCGAACACGTGTTGCGCTTCGACCTCACGCCCAGCCCGCCCACGCCCGTGCAGTTGGCGGCGTTGGGGCGCAAATGGGGCGTGTCCGGCGCGGCGGCGATTTGCGACGACGTTCGCGCCGCGCTGGCGGGATTCACCCCGGTTGCGGCAGACTTCGGGGTGCCGCACCCTGACATCGTCCGCTTTGCCACCGACATTGAACGACGCATCCGACCATGACTTCACTCGCATCCTACGCCGCGCATTCCAGTCAAACTCGCGGGCGCTCGCACGCCGAACCGCCCGCCGCGCCGCGCTCCGAGTTTCAGCGCGACCGCGACCGCATCATTCATTCCACCGGGTTTCGGCGGCTGGAATACAAAACCCAGGTGTTTGTGAACCACGAGGGCGACCTGTTTCGCACCCGCCTCACCCACAGCCTGGAAGTCGCGCAAATCGCCCGCACCATCGCCCGCTTGTTGAGCCTGAACGAAGATCTGGTGGAGGCCGTGGCATTGGCGCACGACCTGGGTCACACGCCGTTCGGCCACGCCGGGCAGGATGCGTTGAACGCCTGCATGAAAGAACACGGCGGCTTCGAGCACAACCTGCAATCGCTGCGCGTGGTGGATATGCTGGAAGAACGCTACGCCGAATTCGATGGCTTGAATCTCACGTTCGAAGCGCGCGAGGGCATCCTCAAGCATTGCTCGCTCATCAACGCCGAAAAACTGGGCGCGGTCGGCGAACGCTTTCTGAACAGGCAGCAACCCTCGCTGGAAGCGCAGATCACCAACCTGGCCGATGAAATCGCCTACAACAATCATGACGTCGACGATGGGCTGCGTTCCGGGTTGATCACGCTGGAGCAGCTGCTGGAGGTCAAGCTCTTTGCCCGCCATCTCGCCGCGGTGCGTGCCCGATATCCGACGCTCAATGGCCGCCGCGAAGTCACCGAAACCGTGCGCCGCATCATTAACACCCTGATCCTCGATCTGGTGAATACCACGCGGATGAATGTCGAAAAAAGCGGCGTGCAAACCGTCGACGAAGTGCGCGCCGCGCCGCCCATGGCTGCTTTCAGCCCCACGTTGCTCGACGAGCACCGCGAGCTGAAGCGATTTTTACATCGCCACCTCTATCGCCACTACAAAGTGGCGCGCATGAGCGTCAAGGCCAGCCGCATCATTACCGATCTTTACACCGCGTTTTCGGGCGATGCCCGACTGCTGCCACCCGAGCACCAGGCGCACGAATCGCTAATGGGCGCGCGCGCCGTGGCGGACTACATTGCCGGCATGACCGATCGCTACGCAATCCGCGAACACCGGCGGATTTTTGCGGTGGAAGAAATTTACGTCTGAGACCCCGCGGCAAGCGTTTTTAACGCGCGCCTGAAATGTCGCCCGGCGGCAACGTCCGCGCCACCACCCAGCACGTCACTTCGCGTGCGCCGGCACGCTTTAAGGTCGCGGCCAGTTCATCGAGGCTGGTGCCGGTCGTCATCACGTCGTCGACCAGCGCGATGCGCTGGCCTTCAACCTTTTCCGAACAGGTGAACGCGCCGCGCACGTTGCGTCGCCGCGCATCGTGCTTGAGCCCCATTTGCGGCGGGGTGTCGCGGATGCGCTGGCAGCTGGACGTGTCGAGCGCTATCCCGAGTTTTTTGGCCACGTCGCGGGCAATTTCGGTGGCATGGTTGAAGCCGCGCTCGCGGATGCGTTTCGCGTGCAGGGGCATGGCAATCAGGCGGTCGGGTCGGGGGCTGGACGCCACGGCGTGGACCAGGCATTCGCCCAGCGCAGGCGCGATGGCAAGCCGGCCCTGGTATTTAAGCCGCGGGATCAAGCGGTCGAGCGGAAACGTATAAGCCAGTGCGGCAACCGTGCGGGCGAATGCGGGCGGCTGTTTGAGGCAGGCGCCGCATACATGGCCGGCGGGCGTGGGCGTGGCGCACTGCGGGCACGTCGGTTGGCGCAGCCAGGGCAGGTCGGCCAGACAGTCTTCGCACAGGGCGCGGTTGGCCGCGGCAGCGCCGCATAGCAGACAGGTGCGCGGCAAGACGTGCCTAATAGTTGACCGGATGTTCAATTTTATTGGGTGCTGTATTTGACAGGGGCGGCGTAGCCCCCGAAAATCCACGCCATGAAAGCCAAACGTCTTATCACTGCATCGTCCTCCCGGTTTGCTGCGCAGTTGTTCAACATTATCACGGTGACCGCGCTGACGATTTCGCTGACGGCATTGCTGCTGGGCAAGCTGCTCGCCAGCCACAAGATCGGTTTTCTGCCGTTTGTGCTGTCGCTGCCGCCGCTGATGATCTGGCTGGGCGCGTCGATTTTTGTGTATGCCAGCATCGCCCACCATCCTAACCCGCGCACGACGCATTACAACAAGTGGGCAGGCTACCGGTTTTATGGCGTGATGGGCAGCCTGATGGTGATCGGCCCGGCGATCTACGGCTTGCTCGACGGCTGGCAGGGACTGATGCTGGTGTTGGGCCTGGCGGTATTGATCATCGTGCCGTGGGCGCTGTTTGATATTTTCAGGGCCGCACGCGAACCGTGGGCCGATATGACCATCGAGGTAGCAATTTATGAATGACATGACAACGGGCGCGATGGCAGTGCCCTCTCCCCATCCCTCCCCCACCAGCGGGGAGGGAGCAAACGTGATGCCCCAGGCGATTAACGCCTTGTTCGCCTTGCCGTTTGCCGACCTGATGTTCCAGGCGCAAACCGTGCACCGGGCGAATTTCGATCCCAACCGGGTGCAGCTCTCTACCCTGTTGTCGATCAAGACCGGCGGCTGTTCCGAGGATTGCGGTTATTGCCCGCAGGCGGCGCGCTACGACACCGGCGTCGAAAACCAGGGGCTGCTGAACCTGGACGACGTGCTGGTTGCCGCCAAAGCCGCCAAAGCCGCGGGTGCATCGCGTTTTTGCATGGGCGCGGCGTGGCGCGGACCGAAGCAGCGTGACCTCGATCCGGTGCTCGACATGGTGCGCGCCGTGCGCGCGCTGGGGCTGGAAACCTGCGCCACGCTGGGCATGCTGAAGGACGGCCAGGCCGAGCAGCTGAAGGAAGCCGGCCTCGATTACTACAACCACAACCTCGACACCGCGCCCGAGTTTTACGGCGACATCATCACCACCCGCCAGTACCAGGATCGCCTCGATACGCTGGAGCGCGTGCGCCAGGCCGACCTGCACGTTTGCTGCGGCGGCATCGTCGGCATGGGCGAATCACGCACCCAGCGCGCTGGCCTCATCGCGCAGCTGGCAAGCCTCGACCCGCAGCCCGAATCGGTGCCGATCAACCTGCTGGTGCAGGTCGAGGGCACGCCGCTGGCCGGCGCCGAGGCGCTCGACCCGCTGGAGTTCGTGCGCACCATCGCGGTGGCGCGGATCTGCATGCCGCAGAGCTTCGTTCGGCTGTCGGCCGGTCGCCAGCAGATGAGCGACGCGGTGCAGGCGCTGTGTTTCCTTGCCGGCGCCAACTCGATTTTCTACGGCGAGAAACTGCTCACCACCGGCAACCCGGAGTGGGAGCGCGATCAGCGCCTGTTCGATTCGCTGGGCCTGATCGCACTGTGACTCGACCCGGATTATGAGCTTCGACGCGCTGACCCGCATGCAGCAGGGGCTGGCGGCGCTGAAAGCGGATCACCTCGAACGCCGGCGCTTGCTGCTCGATGGCGCGCAGGGCGCCCACGCCACGATCGACGGCCAGCGCGTCATCTCGTTTTGCAGCAACGATTATCTGGGCCTCGCCGCGGACCCGGCGCTGATTCAGGCCGCGCACGCCGCGCTCGATCAGTGCGGCGTCGGCGCGGGGGCGGCGCATCTCATCAGCGGCCATCACCGCTTTCATCACGAGTTCGAAGCCGCCTTCGCCCACTTCGTCGGCAAGCCTGCGGCGCTGCTGTTTTCCACTGGCTACATGGCCAACCTCGGCGTGCTGACCGCGCTATGCAACCGCCACAGCGAGGTGTTCGCCGACAAGCTCAACCATGCTTCGCTGGTCGATGCGGCCAGACTTTCCGGCGCGACCTTCACCCGCTTTCGTCATCGCGATCTGGCGCAGCTCGAAGGCCAGCTGGAAAGCAGCACCGCGCCGGAAAAAATGATCGTCTCCGATCTGGTGTTCAGCATGGACGGCGACAGTGCGCTGGTCGATGCGCTGCTCGATCTGGCCGAGCGCTACGATGCCTGGCTCTATCTTGACGATGCGCATGGCTTTGGCGTGCTGGGCGACGGTCGCGGCGGTTTGACCGAACGCGCGCGAACCAGCGACCGCGTGATTTACCTGGCCACGCTGGGCAAGGCGGCGGGGGTGTCGGGCGCGGCGGTGGCGGCGCACGCCAGCGTGATCGACTGGCTGCTGCAGAAAGCGCGGTCTTACGTGTACACCACCGCTTCGCCGCCGCTGCTGGCCGCATGCCTGCTGGAAAGCCTGCGCCAGATCGAGGCGGGCGACGCGCGGCGGGCCACATTACGCGGCCGCATCGTGCAATTGCGTGAAGGATTGGCCAGCCTAAAGACTGGCACGCTGATGCCGTCCGACACGCCGATCCAGCCGCTGCTGATCGGCGCCAATGCCGACGCGGTGCGGCTGTCGCGAAGTGTGTTGCAGCGCGGCCTGCTGGTGCCGGCGATCCGCACGCCGACGGTGCCGGCAGGCACCGCGCGGCTGCGCATCACGCTGTCGGCCGCGCACAGCGCCGACGATGTCGCGCAACTGATTGCGGCCTTGCATGACCTCGCCTAAACCCGTTCTGGCGCTGGTCCACGGCTGGGGGATGAACGCCCGCGTGTTCGATACGCTGGCCGAACGGCTGGCCGGCGACTTCGACGTGCGCGCGCTCAATCTGCCGGGGCACGGCGGTCGCGCCGCGCTTGCGGTCAACACCCTGCACAGCTGGGCGGACGATCTGGCCAGCCAGCTGCCGGCGCATTCCACCCTGCTCGGCTGGTCGCTCGGCGGGCAGGTGGCGATGCGCGCCGCGATCGATCATCCCGACTCCGTCGCGCGGCTGATCGTGATGTCGTCCACGCCTAAATTCGTCGTGTCGGATGCGTGGTCGCACGGCATGGCCTTGGCCGATCTGCGGGCGTTCGGTGCATCGCTGATGAACGATCCGCACGCTACGTTGCTACGGTTTTTGAGCTTGCAGACGCGCGGCGTGGCGGGCCAGAAAGCACTGCTGCAGCAGTTGCGCGCGGCCTTTCTGGCCGCCCCGACGGGCGACGCCGAGGCGTTGAAGCAGGGGCTGGCGCTGTTGTGCCACACCGATTTGCGCGCTGAATTATCGCGTCTGTTGCAGCCGACCCTGGTTTTGCATGGCGGACTCGACACGCTCACGCCGGCCGCAGCCGGCGCCTGGCTGGCCGCGCATTTAACCCACGCGCGGCAGATTGAATTTGCCCGCGCCGCGCACGCGCCGCATTTATCGCACGGCGATGAAGTGGCCGCGGAAATAGGACGTTTTATCCATGCTTGAAGCCGAACTTGATTTCGCCGAAGTGCGGCGCGCCTTCGATCATGCCGCCGCCAGCTACGATGCGCATGCCGTGTTGCAGCGCGAGGTGTGTGACCGGCTGTTGGCGCGGCTGAATTTCATGACGCTGCAACCCGAGCGTGTGCTCGACGTGGGCACGGGCACGGGTTACGGCCTCGCACATTTGCACCAGCGTTACGCTTTGGCTGAGTTATGTGCGCTGGATATTGCGCCCGCCATGTTGCACGCGGCCAGAATGCGACTGCCGCAGCCGGGGTGGGCGCAGCGCGCACTGTCCGGCGTGCTCAATCGGGGTAGCCAGCCGCACCATCTCCTCTGCGCGGATATGGACCGGTTGCCGTTAGCAGACAACAGCATCAACCTCGTCTGGTCCAGCTTGGCCCTGCAGTGGGCACATGATCTTGACGCCACAATCAAGGGTTTGCATCGGGTGCTGGCGCCAGGCGGCTTGCTGACCTTCGCCACGTTCGGCCCCGACACCCTGAAGGAATTGCGCACTGCTTTCGCTGCAGTGGACGACGCACCGCATGTCAACCGCTTCATCGATCTGCACGACATCGGCGACATGCTGATCCATGCCGGATTCGCCAGCCCGGTGATGGAAATGGAAATGCTGACGCTGACCTATGCCGATCTCAAAACCCTGATGCGCGATCTCAAGGGCATCGGGGCGCACAACGCCGCCGCGTCGCGCAAGCGCGGCCTGCTGGGCAAGTCGGCGTGGGCGCGGCTGGAACAGGCTTACGAGACGCACCGGCTGGATGGACGGCTGCCGGCCACCTTCGAGGTGATCTACGGCCACGCCTGGGCGGGCGATAAAAAGAGACGCGAGGATGGGCGCCAGATCATCGAATTCAATATCGAATCGCGCCGACGAAAGATGGGCTTGCGATGACATCGCGCGGATTTTTTGTAACCGGAACGGACACCGGCATCGGCAAGACCCGGGTTGCCGTGGCGCTGATTTACGCCTTGCGCGCGCAAGGCCTGCGGGTTGCCGCAATGAAGCCGGTGTCGGCAGGCAACGAACCCGGCCAGCTGAATGAGGATGTGGTGGCGCTGATGCAGGCTGCCAATGTGGCCGCCGACGTATCCGATGTGAATCCCTATGCTTTTGCCGAGCCGATTGCACCGCATATCGCGGCGCAGCAGGCGGGCGTCAATATCGATATATCCCGCATTGCCGAAGCCTATTCGCGACTCGCCGCAATGGCTGATGCGGTGGTGGTGGAAGGCGCGGGAGGATGGCGGGTTCCACTGAGCGAGCACGAGGACATGGCCGACCTCGCGCAACGTCTGGGCTTGCCGGTGGTGCTCGTGGTGGGGCTACGCCTGGGCTGCCTCAATCATGCGGTGCTGACGGCCGAATCGGTTTTAAGTCGTGGCGTTCGCTGGGCCGGATGGGTCGGCAATCATATCGACCCGACGATGGCGCAACAGGCGGAAAATCTTGCTGCGCTGCATCTGCGTTTGCCCGAACCGTGCCTGGGCGTGCAGCATTTTATGCCTGCACCGGTTGCACCGGCAGTCATTGCCAAATGGCTGAGCCTGCCTGAGTTATTACTATATTAGAATACTCGGTAATAACGATATTTAATAATGCAATCAATAACTTATACGGGCGCCCTGGCTTGTGCGAGCGGGGGGCATCGTGTACTGTCTGCGACAAATTGCCGCACGAGATTTCCTTTTTTCCAGTATGCAACGGATGAATGCGAACGATGGAGCACGCAGTCCGGCAGGCGCGTTTACTTTTTATTCGCGTCCCAGCTGTTCTTTAACGTGCACACAGGAACGCATCACATTCTGGAGTCTGGTCATTCTCTGTTTTGGTACGGCGATTGCGTTTGCGATACAGGGTTATTGGCTGGTTTTGCCATTTGCCGGCCTGGAAATCGGCTTGCTGGCGTGGGCGCTTGAATCCCTGCGCAAGCGTGAGAATAATTATGAAATCCTGACCATCGATGGCGACACGGTGGTACTGGAGTGGCGGTTGGGCAAGCAAAGCGGACGCCGTGAACTGAATCGTCAGTGGGTTCACGTGCAATGCGACTGCGCCACGCCCGGCAGAAATTGCCACCTCTGTGTGAAATCGCATGGTTTGGAAACGGAAGTCGGACATTATCTGAGCGACGAGGCGCGGCTGAAACTGGCCGTTACCCTGAAAAACAAGTTGCATGGTTAACGTGGCGCAGTAAGTTATAGCGTATTTGCAGGACACGCCACTTCGAAAACGAATAACAGGGACGAGAGGACGGGGACGCAATGAAGAGCATGTGGAAACAGGCAGGAATAATGGGCGCGGCAATACTGACGACCAGTCAGTCAGCGTTTTCAGAGTATGGATATAACCTGCAAGTGCCTGCGAGTCAGGTCGCGCAAGACGTTTTCCAGCTACACAACTTCATCATGCTGGTATGTCTGGGTATTTTCATTATCGTGTTCGGCGCGATGTTTTATTCGCTGCTCAAGCACCGCAAATCAGTTGGACACAAGGCGGCGAATTTCCACGAAAACACGACGGTCGAGCTGGTCTGGACGGTGATTCCTTTTGTTGTCCTGATGGGCATGGCCTATCCCGCTGCCAAGGTGGTGATCGACATGAAGGACACCACCAACCCTGACATGACGATCAAGGTAACCGGCTATCAGTGGAAGTGGGGCTATGACTACCTTAACGACGGCATCAGTTTTTACAGCACCCTCTCGACCCCCCGCGAGCAGATCACGGGTACCGCTGCCAAGGGCGAGCATTACCTGCTGGAAGTGGACGAGCCGATGGTGGTGCCGGTGGGCAAACGTGTCCGTTTGCTGATCACGGCAAACGATGTGATCCATGCCTGGTGGGTGCCCGCCCTGAGCGCCAAGCAGGATGCAATTCCGGGCTTTATCCGCGACAGCTGGTTCAAGGCCGACAAAATCGGAACTTACCGCGGACAGTGCGTGGAGCTGTGCGGCAAGGATCATGGCTTCATGCCCATCGTGGTCGAGGTGGTGTCGGAAGCAGACTACAACGCCTGGTTGGAGAAGAAGAAAGGCACGGCGCAAGTCGCTGCTGCCGACAATACCAAAACCTTTGATATGGCCGAGTTGGTGAGTCGCGGCGAAAAGGTTTATCAAGCCAATTGCGCGGCATGTCACCAGGCTAATGGCATGGGCCTTCCGGGCGCATTCCCGGCCATTAGTGGCTCCGCAATCGCGACAGGGCCAATCGATGCTCATATCAACATGGTTCTGAACGGTAAGCCTGGAACGGCGATGTCGGGTTTTGGCGGTCAGCTGTCAGACGCGGACATTGCAGCGGTGGTGACCTATCAGCGCAATGCCTGGGATAACAAAATGGGCGACTCGGTGCAACCCGCCGCGATCGCAGCCGCACGCGGAGGCGCAGCCGAAGCTGCCGCCCCCGCCGCGCAATAAATAATCGAGAGGAGAGCACAGTCATGTCTGATGCAGCACACGCCCACGACGACCACGGACACCACGCGCATCCCACCGGGATCATGCGCTGGCTGACCACCACCAATCATAAGGATATCGGTTCGCTCTATCTGTTCTTTGCGCTCTTCATGCTGTTCGTGGCGGGCTCAATGGCGTTGTTGATTCGCGCCGAACTGTTCCAGCCCGGATTGCAGCTCACCAATCCGGACTTCTTCAATCAGCTGACCACCATGCACGGTCTGATCATGATTTTTGGCGTGATCATGCCGGCCTTTTCCGGCTTCGCGAACTGGCAGGTTCCGCTGATGCTGGGTGCGCCGGACATGGCGTTCCCGCGCATGAACAACTGGGCTTTCTGGCTGCTGCCGGTTGCCGGTTTTTTCCTGATGGTGTCATTCTGGCTGCCCGGCGGCGCCGTGGCCGGGGGCTGGACGATGTATCCGCCGCTCTTCATCCAGGGCGGCATCTCGTATGACCTGACGATTCTGGCGGTGCACATCATGGGCCTGTCGTCGATCATGGGATCGATCAACATCGTTACCACCATCCTCAACATGCGTGCGCCCGGCCTCACGCTGATGAAGATGCCGCTGTTCGTGTGGACCTGGCTGATTACCGCCTATCTGCTGATCGCCACCATGCCGGTGCTGGCGGGCGCGGTGACCATGCTGCTGACCGACCGCAACTTCGGCACGCACTTCTTCAACGCGGCAGGCGGCGGCGACCCGGTGATGTTCCAGCACATCTTCTGGTTCTTTGCCCACCCCGAGGTTTACATCCTGATCCTGCCGGCCTTCGGCATCGTCTCGCAGGTGATCCCGACTTTCGCGCGCAAGCCGCTGTTCGGTTATGCCTCGATGGTGTACGCCACGGCGTCGATCGCCATCCTGTCCTTCATCGTGTGGGCGCACCACATGTTCACGGTGGGCATGCCGGTGACCGCCCAGCTGTTCTTCATGTTTTCCACCATGCTGATCGCGGTGCCGACCGGGGTGAAGGTGTTCAACTGGGTGGCCACCATGTGGAAAGGCTCGATGACGTTCGAGACCCCGATGCTGTTTGCCATCGCCTTTGTCTGCCTGTTCACCATCGGCGGATTCTCCGGCCTGGTGCTGGCGATCGCGCCGGTCGACATCCAGTTGCACGACACTTACTACGTGGTGGCGCATTTCCACTACGTGCTGGTCTCGGGCGCCCTGTTCGCGATTTTTGCCGGCATCTACTACTGGCTGCCGAAGTGGACCGGCCACATGTACAGCGAAACGCTCGGCAAGTGGCACTTCTGGCTGTCGGTGATCGGCATGAACATCGTGTTTTTCCCGATGCACTTCCTGGGTCTGGCTGGCATGCCGCGCCGCATTCCCGACTACGCGCTGCAGTTCACCGAGTTCAACCAGATCGCAACCGTGGGCGCATTCATCTTCGGTTTCAGCCAGATTATCCTGCTGGTGGTGGTGTTGAAAACCATCAAGGGCGGCGAGAAGGCATCCACCCAGGTGTGGGAGGGGGCGGAAGGTCTGGAGTGGACGGTGCCGTCGCCCGCGCCTTATCACACCTTTGAAACCGCGCCGGTGCTGAAATGAGCGAAGGACGGGCAGGCATGGAAAACAAGCGCAATTCAAGGTACCGCACGGCAGCCCTTCTGGCTGTGTTTGCCTTGGGGCTGTTTTTGTTCACCCTGTATTCCGGGCTGAAATAAACATGCTCAAGGGCAATGCCATCACCCTGCGCAAGCTCATCGTCGTGACGATAGGCATGTTCGGGTTTGGTTTTGCCCTGGTGCCGTTTTATTACAAGATTTGCGAGGTGACGGGGATCAACTCGGGAGCTGAACAAGCCCTGGTGAAGAATACCCAGATTGATACCAGTCGCTGGATCACGCTTGAGTTCGATGCCAATACCAACGAAGCCATGCCCTGGCAATTCAAGCCTGCCCAACGCATGCTCAAGGTGCATCCGGGCCAGCTGGTGCAAGTGGAATACGAAGTGGTCAACACAAGCGACCGGGCAATGGTCGGGCAAGCGGTGCCAAGCTATGGGCCGAGACGTGCTGCAGCATTCTTCAAGAAAATTGAATGCTTTTGCTTTACGCCGCAAACCCTGGCCGCGGGAGAAAGCCGCCGGATGCCTGTGTTGTTCGTATTGGACCCGGCGATGGACAGGGATGTGCATACCGTGACCTTGTCCTACACGTTTTTTGAAAGTGAGCAGAAGGTAAAAACCTCGGGCGTGCAGTCAGCGTTGCCAAATGGCTGAACGCAGTCATCTGAAAGCCGCACTGGCTGTTTTCTGGAGTTTTTTGGGGGTACGCAAACGGCGCGACTACGACGCCGATTCGCAGGTTCTGACCCCGGCGCAGGTGGTGATAGCCGGGCTGATCGGGGGTGCGACGTTTATTCTAACCCTGTTGCTCGTGGTGTATTTGGTGCTGAAGTTTGTGAAATGAACAATCATTAGATAAGGAAAAAGGGGAAGACATGAGTTTGGCGCAAACTGATAAATATTATCTGCCGCAACCTTCGCTCTGGCCGATCATAGGCTCGTTCGCCCTGTTCTTGATGGCGATTGGCGGCGTGATGGCCATGCGCGAGATCGACAATGGCGGCTGGATACTTATCGCGGGACTGGCGGTCATGTTCTACATGATGATCGGCTGGTTCAGCGAAGTGATTCGCGACAGCGAAGCGGGACGCTTCAACAAGCAGGTTGATTCCTCGTTTCGCTGGTCGATGGGCTGGTTTATTTTTTCCGAGGTGATGTTCTTCGCCGCCTTCTTCGGCGCGTTGTTTTACACCCGCGTGCTGTCGGTGCCCTGGTTGGCGGAGGCCGAAACGGGCAGCCTGCTTTGGGAAGGCTTCAAAGCCACCTGGCCAACCGCGGGCCCCGGCTTGACGGCCGATGGGTTCCAGTTCACCCCGATGGGCGCGTGGGGTTTGCCGGCGATCAACACCCTGTTGCTGCTGACCTCTGGCGTGACCGTCACCTGGGCGCACTGGGGGCTCAAGAAAAACAACCGAAGCCAGTTGATTCTGGGTCTGGCGATGACGGTTGCGCTGGGTCTGCTGTTTATCGGCCTGCAAGCCTATGAATACAACCACGCCTACACCGAAATGGGCCTGACCCTGGGCGCAGGCGTCTACGGTGCGACTTTCTTCATGTTGACCGGATTCCACGGCTTTCACGTACTGGTGGGCACGATCATGTTGATTGTCATGCTGCTGCGTTCGATTGCCGGCCATTTCACCGCCGAGCATCACTTCGCCTTTGAGGCGGTGTCGTGGTACTGGCACTTTGTCGATGTGGTGTGGGTATTGCTGTTTATCCTGGTTTACTGGTTGATATAAGCAATCGGGTCAAGCCGGTCCGGGGTATGCATGCGTAACCCCGGCACAACAAAGAGCCGCGTCCAGCGCGGCTTTTTGTTGCGACGGGCGGCCGCTTACCGCAGCCCGTTTTGCGGGATGACGCCCAGGTAATAGCCGCCCATCAGCAGAATAAACAGGGCCAGAGAGAGTCCGACGCGTACGGTAAGCATTTTGACGGTGCGGTCAGTTTGGCCCTTGTCCTTGACGAGATAGTAGAGGGCGCTGGCAAGGCTGGCGAGTATGAAGACAATGAACAGCAAGGCAAGAATGCGCATGAAAGAGACCGCTCGGCAAAATTCCAGTCTAACCGGATTGCGGTCGGCGTGCACTTGCTGAAACTCCGGTGGGGTCAATGGGAATTTGCCCCGGCTGTATGGCCTACATTGGCGGCACTGTTCTTTTTTGTGCTGACCGTGTGGCTGGGCAACTGGCAGAGCGAACGCGCCGATACCAAGCGCGCCCTGCAGGTGCGCTACGATGCCGCCATGGAAGAAGCGGCCATCCATGTCGGCGGCACGCTGCTTGATCGCGACAGTGCGCTGTACCGTCGCGTGGAAGTGGAGGGCACGTTCGACGATGCCCATACCCTCCTGCTGGACAACCGGGTGTACAACGGCGTGGCGGGCTATCACGTGCTGACGCCGCTGAAAATCCAGGGCGGGCCGTTCGCCATTCTGGTGAATCGGGGCTGGATCGCGACGGGTCGCAGCCGCGACCGGCTTCCCGAGACGCCAGCGCCTCAAGGTGTCGTCAGGCTGGTCGGTATGGCGACGGATCCACATAGTCGTTATGTCGAATTGATGCAGGATGCATCGCGGGGGCGGGTTTGGCAAAATCTGGATTTTGAGCGGTTTGCGGCAAGCTACAGCGCACGCCTGCAACCGGTTTTGTTGCTGCAGGCCAATCAGCTGGAAGATGGGTTGGTGCGCGACTGGCCGCGTCCGGATATGGGGGCCGGCATGCATGTCAGCTACGCCTTCCAATGGTACAGTCTGGCAGCGACACTCACTGTGTTGTGGCTGGTATTGAATGTGAAACGTCATCGTGACGATGACAGGTGATGGTTCCGGTGTTGGGAATAATTAAAAGCATGAATTTGACTTCGCGCAGCAGATTTCTTTTATTGGTTGGCGTATTTGTGGTGCCGGTGGTTGCCGCTTATCTGGCTTACTTCGGCTGGCGGCCGGCCGGGCATACCAATTATGGGACGCTGCTGACGGCAACGCCCCTGCAGCAGACGCAGGGCGCCGTGCTTGACGGCCAACCCGGGACGCTGGACACCCTGCAGGGCAAATGGGTGATGGTGCATGTGGGGCCGGCGCAGTGCGATGCAGACTGCGCGAAGCAGCTGTATCTGATGCGGCAAACGCGGATTGCCCAGGGCAAGGCTCAATCCCGGATCGAGCGGCTATGGGTGCTGACCGATGCCGCCACGCCGGACGCAGCGCTTTTGCAGGAACATCCGGGCTTGCGGGTGTGGCGCCCGGAGAGCCTACGTTTCGTCGAGCAATTTCCCGCCGTACAAAATCGTGCCGCCCATATTTATCTGCTTGATCCGCTGGGCAATCTCATGCTCCGGTTTCCCGGGAACCCCGACCCCAAGGGCATGATGAAAGACCTCAAGCTGTTGCTCAAAGCCTCCCAGATCGGTTAACCATGACATTTTATCGAAACCTTGTTTTGGCGGCGCTTGTCCTGACTTTGGGGGTGGTGAGTCTGGGCGCCTACGTGCGGCTATCCGACGCCGGGCTGGGATGCCCCGACTGGCCGGGATGTTATGGACGGGCGACGCCGCATCACGCCGCGGAATCGATCAATGCCGAACTGGCGGTGCGGCCCGATGGGCCGGTTTCGCATGCCAAGGCATGGAAGGAAATGGTTCATCGCTATTTCGCCGGGGCGCTGGGCCTGCTGATTCTGGCGATTGCGGTGCTGAGCTGGCGCAACCGGCGCGAGACGAGCGGTGGCCCGGGGCTGCCGCTGCTGTTGCTGGGGCTGATCGTGTTTCAGGCGCTGCTGGGCATGTGGACGGTGACCCAGTTGCTGAAGCCCCTGATCGTCAGCGCCCATCTGCTTGGGGGGATGGCGACACTGTCTTTGCTCGTGTGGTTGTGGTTGCGCGAGCGCAGCCAATACAACCATGCCTACTATGCGCGCGTTGACCATCTGCGCGGCGCAGCGTTGCTGGGGCTGATTCTGGTTGCGATCCAGATTGCATTGGGTGGCTGGGTGAGCACCAACTACGCCGCCCTGGCCTGTACCGACTTCCCCCTGTGCCAGGGTGCATGGGTGCCGGCAATGGATTTTGAGCATGCCTTCACCTTGCATCGCGAACTGGGCGAGACTGCATCCGGGGAGTTGTTGTCGATGACTTCGTTGACCGCCATCCATTGGGTGCACCGCGTCATGGCCTTGATTGTGACCGTGTATTTGGGGTGGTTGGCGCTGCGCCTGTTTCGAACCCCGGGTTACGCGGGAATAGGGCTGGCGATTTGCGCGCTGCTGGCGCTGCAAATTTCGCTGGGCATCGGCAACGTATTGTTGAGCCTGCCACTGGCATTGGCGGTCGCGCATAATGCGGGCGCCGCGCTATTACTATCGAGCCTGGTGGCGTTGAATTACCAGGTACGCAGGAGATGAGCATGGAATCCTTGTTGATTCAGGGGGCGGCCTGTCGCTGCCAGCAGTTTTTGGCCTTGTGCAAGCTGCGCGTGGTGAGCCTGATCGTCTTCACGGCCGTGATCGGCATGTTTCTCGCGGTGCCCGGCTTGCCCGGCTGGAATGCATTGTGGGCGGGCACGCTCGGCATCGCGCTGGTTGCCGGGGCAGCGGCGGCGTTCAATTGTCTGGTGGAGCAGAAAATCGATGCGGTCATGGCCCGCACGCGCGCGCGTCCGTTGCCGCGCGGCGAGTTGAGCAATACGCAAACACTGATTTTTTCGGGCGTGGTGGGAGGCGCGGGCCTGTTTTTGCTGAACTACTATGTCAATCCGCTCACCATGTGGCTCACCCTGGCCACGTTTGTCGGGTATGCGGTGATTTACACGGTCATTCTGAAACCGGCCACCCCGCAAAATATCGTCATTGGCGGCGCTTCCGGTGCGATGCCGCCGGTGCTGGGCTGGGTCGCGGCAACGGGCGAAATCCACCACGATGCCTTGCTGTTGTTCCTGATTATCTTCGCCTGGACGCCCCCTCATTTCTGGGCGCTGGCGCTTTACCGGCGCGAAGAATATGCCAGGGCCGGCCTGCCGATGTTGCCCGTGACGCATGGCGAAGCCTATACGCGCCTGCATCTGCTGCTCTACACCGTGCTCTTGTTTGCGGTGACCATGCTGCCCGTCGGTACCGGCATGGGAGGCTGGATCTATCTGCTCGGCGCCGTGCTGCTGGGCGGACGTTTTATTCATTACGGCTGGCGCTTGTACCGTCATTACAGCGATGCGCTGGCGAAAGAGACCTTCCGTTTTTCCATCTGGCACTTGAGCTTGTTGTTTGCCGTCATGCTGGTCGATCATTACTTCCCTATACCCATTTGATTTTTATGGATAATTGAGCGGATTTCTGGATATTCGGACAAGATTGTTTTATATTGTGCTCAATCTATAAAGACGAGCGCAAGATGATTCTTTCACGTACCAGTCAGTACGCCGTGCAGGCGCTGATCTATATGGCGACCCAGCCCAGCGCGACGCCTGTCTTGAACAAGGACATTGCTTCCCAGCTCGGAGTGCCTGCCCCCTATCTGGCTAAAATTCTCCAGAGCCTGGCCAAGGGCAATCTGCTGTTTTCCTTTCGCGGCCGTCTGGGGGGGTTTTGCCTGCGCGAAAGCGGCGACAAAATCAGTCTGATGCAGATCCTTCTGTTGACCGAGGGTCCCGTGTTTACGCAAAGCTGTTTGTTGGGACTGAAGGTCTGCAGTGATGAAACGGCCTGTCCGTTGCATTTCCGCTGGGTTCCGGTGAAGAAAAAAATCATGGGTCTGCTGCAGGACACCACGCTCGAAAAGCTTGCGAAAGCCGTTGAGTCCGGTAAATACCGCCTGGCCGATGTGCCGGGACAGTTGTTCGATCAACTCCAGCCATGACGCGTGGGCTTATTTCGGCATTCGCCCTGGCCGTGTTTGGGCTGGTGGGGTGTCAGCCCGCGGCGCCCCCTGCGTTTCAGGCAACGGATATTACCGGCGCCACTTTCGCGCGCGACTTCAGACTGACCGATCACAATGGGGCCGTCCGCACCCTGGCGGACTTCAAAGGCAAGGCGGTCGCGGTTTTCTTTGGCTATATTCATTGCCCGGATGTGTGTCCTACCACGTTGTCGGATTTTTCGGCCGCGTTGAAGCAGTTGGGGCCGCAGGCCGAACAGGTGCAGGTCATATTTGTCACCCTGGATCCGCAGCGTGACACCCCCGACGTGTTGAAACAGTTTGTACCGGCCTTCAATCCCACGTTTCTGGGCATGTTTGCCGATGCGGAAGGCCTCAGGCAGTTGGCGCGTGAGTACAAAGTGGTCTATCAAAAGACTTCAGTAAAAGGGGCGGACGATTATTTGATCGACCATAGCGCCGGAACCTATCTTTATGATCCGCAAGGCCGATTGCGGCTGCTGATGCCTTATGGCAGCAGTCCGGAGACGATAGCCCACGACCTGAAAATCCTGCTGACCTCGTCTTGAGGCGGGTTTTAGTCTTGCGGTGGACAGGCGCGCTGGAATATAATTCCGCAGTTTTTTAATATAAGCATATGCTGTTAAAGACGCGGCCGTAAGCGCTTTATCAGGGTCAACAGGAGCGGTCATGGCGGTAACCTCATATTCCGGTGCGGAACAGTACAACTTCGATATTGTTAAGAAATTTTCCGTCATGGCGCTTGTTTGGGCGGTGGTCGGCATGTTTGTCGGCGTCTACATCGCCTCCGAACTGGCCTGGCCTTTTCTGAACTTTGACAGCCCTTATTTCTCGTTTGGCCGCTTTCGCCCTGTTCACACCACCACGGTAATCTTTGGCTTTGGCGGTTCGGCATTGTTCGCCACATCCTATTACGTCGTTCAACGCACCTGTCAGACCCGGCTGATTTCCGATGGCATGGCCAGCTTCACCTTCTGGGGCTGGATGGCGATCATCGTGCTGGCCGACATCAGCTACGTGCTGGGCTACACCCAGGCGCGCGAATACGCCGAAATGGAATGGCCGATCGACCTGCTGATCGAAGTGGTGTGGGTGACTTACCTGATCCTGTTCGTCGGCACCATCATGCGCCGCAAGCAGCCGCACATCTACGTCGCCAACTGGTT
>NCIF01000008.1 GCA_002256785.1 Hydrogenophilales bacterium 17-61-9 | reverse complement strand
TCTTGCTGGCATCCGGGGTGATTTACCTCGTTTTCCATGCCATAATTCACCTGATCCTATCCGAACTGGAGGACTGAAACATGCCTGTTGACTACGTTATCTTGGCTGCGATTGCTGCGCTTGGCGTCGTTGGCGGCGTGTTCCTGCTTTTCCAAGCAAAGAACTATCGCTCCCGCCATCAAGGCGAAGGCAAGAGCCTGCCGCACCAGCCGGCCCATTAAGACCCGACGGCCCCAAACCAACCCCCGCGCAGTTCTGCTGCCCGGGGGTTTTTCTTTGTGTGCGCGAAGGCAACTCTTCCGAACCCTTCCGTTGTGGAAGGACTTCTGAGGAGAAAGCAATGGATTACACTGCATCTGCACGAACGAATTACGTTGTAGTCGAGGACGTGGACGGCTTGAAAAAAGCACTGAACCAGCCAGGCGGCAACGTGCAGAGGATGAGGCGGGGCAGGGTGTTCCCCACCACTGCGTCCGCGCTCAAGCAATCATTCACGAGTGCCGTTGCACGCGCCAGGCGGGAGTATGAGAAGGACTGCGCCGCGCTAGGAGAAAGCCCGGCGCCGGGCTTCCTGCAAGATTTGCATTTTCACGATCTGCGGCACGAGGCGACGAGCCGACTGGCCGAGCGCCTGCAAATGCACGAGCTGATGCGCGTGACTGGGCACAAGGACACAAGAATGCTTGCGCGGTATTACCATCCTCGCGCTGAGGATCTGGCGAAGAAGCTGGGCTGACGCTTTCGAGAGACTCAGGCGGCTTCCAGTACACGCATTTCGATGTGCAGACCGGCAGCCGTCGCCATGTTCACCAGCGCATCGAGGCCGAATAGGTTGATCTTCCCGCGCATCAGGTCAGAGACCCGCGGCTGGGTGACGCCGAAGAGCTTGGCGGCCTGCGCCTGGCTCATTTCGGTGCGGGTGATGTGATTTTTCAACGCCGTCATCAGTACGGAACGCAGCTTCATGTTTTCCGCTTCCTCAGGAGTGTTCTCGATAGCGTCCCACACGCTGGCAAATCGTTGGTTACTCATTTGTCTAGCTCCTTCAACAAGTCGCGGTAACGCTTGGCGGCCAGTTCTACGTCTGCCTTGCTAGTCTTCTCCGTCTTCTTCTGGAAGCAGTGAAGCACATAGACAGCGTCAGCGAATTTCGCCACATAAATGATCCGGAACGCGCCGGCAGCGTCCCGGATCCGGATTTCCTTCACGCCCTTACCCACGGTGTTCATGGGCTTCCAGTCGTCCGGCTCGTGTCCGTTTTGTACTTGGTCTAGCTGATAGCCTGCCTCGCGCCTGGCCGTCAGCGGGAAGGCGCGTAAATCGTCAAGGGAGCTACCCGCAAACTCGACGGGCTTGGAATCGGTCACGCTGTCACTATACAACATTTTGTATATGCTGGTAAACAGCAACTGCAACCACCTGCGGGCTGATTCGGAAACCTATTTCCGATTCCGAAACACCTTTCGGAAACATATATCCGATTTGGATTCGTCAAGCATCGCGGCGGCGATTTCGGCGGCCAAGTCCGGGAACCTCTCCACCGCATCCACGCCCGTCATAGCCAGTGCCTCGCGGCCCATCTCTGCGGGGTCGGCGTCATCAACCCACCCGACCGCCCATGGATGGCCGGGGTTTTTTCGTTCTCCGCCAGAACACGAAGCCGGACAGGCAGCCCAGAAGCACACCAACAAAAATGCCGCTTTCTGGCGCAAACCCGGAGATCCGGGCGACAAAAGACACCGCCGCGTAGACAAACACCGCCAGCAGCACGGCCAACACACGCAGGTACAGCAAGGACTGCCGAGTAATCAAGCCGCCACCTCAACGCTTTGCAGCACCATCGCTCGCCTGGCGATGATTCCGCCGACCAGGGCGCGGTCAATGGATGGCGACGCCATGGCAGACTGAAGGGAGCGGTTCAACCAGTCCGCCTCAATCCGTTTACCAAGTACGGCAAGCGGCTCGTCCAGCTCGCCACTAGCCAGCAAGCGATCAACCAGCGGCAGACATGGCTCATCCAGGAACACCCCCCTGGTTTCATCCGCCGAACACCCGTTTCGCAGGCCCGCCATCCGTAGCAACGCAACAATTTGCGTCCCCCCCTGGACTTTCAGCTCCACGTCCGCCGCGATGCAGTCCGCTTCCCATGGCCGTCTGAGCAGATTGGCAAGAAAGCTTGTTTCCAGTGCATCGGCCCGAACGCTCGGAGCCGCCGCCTTCACCGGCGCTTGCACCAACGAGAAGCCGACCGCGCTCCGTACCACTGCAGCCGACACGCCGAAGACCTCGGACAGAGCCACAGCCAACCCCTGCCGCAAGATAGCGTCGTTCATGGACTTCAGGCGAGACGCAGCCTCAGTAAGTATCGCGGAGTGTTTTTCCAGCGGGGTGGCTTCCTTACGCGCACGGAAGGTTTCGATAAAGAATCGTGATAGCGGTACGGATTCGTCAAGTAGCCTGGCGAATTCCGCCTGACCGTGCGTTCTCACATACTCATCCGGATCCATCCCGTCCGGCACGAACGCAAACGAAGCCAGGCGGTTGTTGCCGATCACCGGCAAGGACGCTAACAGCGCCTTCCATGCCGCAGCCTGCCCCGCTTCGTCGCCGTCGAAGCAGAACACCACCTCCGGTGCCAGGGCAAACATGGATTCCAGGTTCTCGGGCGTGGTCGCCGTGCCCATCCCGGCCACCACGTAGCCGAAGCCCGCCTCAAACAACGACACAGCGTCAAAATGGCCTTCCGTCACCACAACACGGTTTGCCGCGCGAGCTGCCCGACGGACATCAGGCGCCCTGAACAGCTCCCGGCGCTTGTGGAAGAACCTGGAGTCCGGGGAGTTCATGTACTTGGGATGCCCGACTTCCAGAACGCGCCCGGAAAAACCGATCACCCAACCAGCCGCATCCCGAATCGGGAACATGACCCGCCCGCCCATCTTCGGATACATTCGCCCCGACGCCAAACCAAGCACACCAGCCTCGACTAAAATCTCCTTTTCCTTCAGGCTGAACACGGAGTAGTCCTGCATCACGCGCGGCGCATAACCCAGCAGGAATTGCTCCGCCGTGTTTTCGGCAACATTCCGTGTCCCGAATACGTAAGCGCGAGCGCGAGGCGTGTCCATTAGATACCTATGCATCCATCGGGCAGCTTTTTCAAGGGTGCGCGAAACATCGGATTTTGCCTTTACCAGGGCGCTGTCATCGTTCTCCGGCAACGGAATGCCAGCCATTTCGGCAAGTCGCGCCACCGCCTCGCGCCACGGGACGCCCAGGTATTTCACCATCCAGTCAATCGAGTCACCGCGTTCGCCGCAACCGAAACAGTGATAGAACTGCTTGGAGGGGCTGACGGTAAACGACGGCGTTTTCTCGCTATGGAAAGGACAACAGGCCTTGTATTCCTTGCCAGCCTTCTTGAGCGGGACGTGTTCCTGCACGATCCCCACGATGTCCACACGGGACTTGATGCTCGCGATGATCTCAGGCGCAATTTCGGGCGCAACACGGCTCAAAGCTCTAACTCCTTTTGGCGCGCAAGAAAGCGCGAGACATTGCTGGGCCTGCCGCGTTTGCGGCGGACGGAAACAACGACATCAAAGCCGAGCCGATCGAGGTCGGACAGAAGAAGCGCAAGATCGTGCCCCGCCCCCTCCAGACCCAATCCGCTTCGACGGTAGATCCGCGATAAATGGATGAGATCGCCCGGAGATAGGTGGCGAAGCAATTCAATCAAAGCTTCTACCCCACTCGGAACTCAGGTTCCGGAAGCGCACCCTCTCCCCCTCGAAACCAAGCCCTACAGTGCCGGTTTCACCATTGCGGTTTTTCCGCACGATCGCCTCGGCCTTGCCCTTGAATTCGGAATCAGGGTTGTAGTAGTCGTCACGGTACATCATCACAACGAGGTCGGCATCCTGCTCGATAGCGCCCGACTCCCGCAGGTCTGACATGACAGGGCGTTTGTCAGGTCGCTTCTCCACGTCCCGGTTGAGTTGCGACAGCAGGACGAATACTACGTTGAGTTCTTTCGCCAGTGCCTTCATGGCTCGTGACATCTCGCCAAGCTGCTCGGCACGCCCCAAGGCGCGCCCGGCGTGTGACATGATCTGCAGATAATCCACGACAATCATCGACAATCCGCCCATCTTGGACTGAGCGCGCGCCCGAGCAGCAATGTCCTGCACGGTCAACCCGCCTGTATCGTCAATCAGCAACGGGGCGCTGTGCAGCTTTTGAAGCGCATAGGACATGCGGTCGTAGTCCTCCTCGATGAGCGCGCCCTTGACGATCCGCGAGTAATCGATTCCGCCGATCTGGGCCAGCAGGCGCTCGCCAATCTGTTCACGCGACATTTCGAGTGTGAACACCATCACGGTTTCACCCGCCATGGCAGCAGCCGCGCCAATCTGACACCCATAGGCGGTCTTGCCCATCGATGGGCGTCCGGCAATAACAACCAGATCGCCGCGTCGCAGTCCTCCAAGAAGTTTCGCATCGAAATGGTCGAACCCGGTCTTGATCGCGCCGTCCTGGCCCTTGCTGCGCTGGTCGATATTGTCGATCACGTCTGGCAGAATCTCGCGGATCAGGGAAGGCTCCTTCATGGAGCCACCCTCACGCAGCAACCCGAACAAATCCTCGATGCCCGTGTTCGTGCCTTGTTCGAGGTTCGCGCTCGATGCCGCGACCTCCTTGATCTTGTCAGCTGCCTTGATAACCTTCCGCCGTGTAGAACGCTCGCGGATCATGGCGACGTGCGCGGCGATGTTCGTCCCGCTCGGAGCGGAGAAGATCAATTCGGAGATGTACGCCGGCCCGCCCGCATTCTCAAGCCACTTCACTTGCGATAGGCGATCCTGCACACCAACCAGATCGATCAGCTCCCCGGCAGCCGCCATGTCGAGCATGGTCGAGTAGATGAGTCGATGCTGCTCGGCGTAGAAGTCCTCCGGGCGCAGTGAAGGAGAAACAGCGCTCAGAAGATCCGCGCGACTCAGCAATACGCCGATCACCGCCTGCTCTGCCAGAATGGAATTTGGCTCTGATGAAATTTCCTGTTGCGCGGCTTGCACCATTTTCAAACCCCTTGCACGAACAGATCGCGATTGATTGGTGTGCGTTCCCAATCGAACACAACCGTCTCGGCATCATCCAGCACGCGTCTGAACGCCCGCTCTCCAACGTCCCGCTCGAACACTTCGAAATCCACGTTGCCGATAAAGACCACGGGCGCATTTCGGTTGTATCGCTCGTCGATCACCCGATGCAGCACTATGCGCTCTGAGTCGCGCATAGTCACGATGCCGAACTCGTCCACGATCAACAGGTCCGGTGCCCGCATTCGGGAGAAAAACTCCTCGCGCATTCCGGTTCCGCCGTAGCTGGTGATGTCCTGATATTGAGAAAACAGGGTTAAAAGCGGCAAATAAAGCACAGACACATTACGCAACAACAACAAGCGAGTCATCGCACAAGCGAGGTGCGTCTTGCCTGTGCCCGTCTTTCCATACATAACCAGGTTACGCGAAGTGCGCCTGTCGAACCCTTCCGCATAAGCCTGCACAGATGACAGGGCAATGCGTTCAGCATCCACGGACACGCGATAATTATCGAAGGACGATTCGTAATACCGAGATCCGATCCCGGCGCTTGCCATGTTCAGGCGAAATTGAAAAATACGCGCCTCGTCCTGTAGCGCACGATCCTGCTGCGATCGCTCTTCACGGCAGGCCGGGCAAGGTGACACCATGACCGATCCGCCAGGCATCGCCCATCGCTTTGCCTGATATTCGCCATGTTTTTCGCACTTTCCGGAAATATCAATCACAAAATCCATTCTCACCCTCACTCTTCAACCAGCCATCCAAGCCAGCCCCACCAGACCAAACCGAAGCGCAGCCGCCACCTGAAACCCCCGGAACCTAGAACCCGGAACCGCACCCACCAAGACCATCCGCAAACCCGGCCTCAAATCCACCTCAAACACCACTCAAAAACTGACGGAATGGCATCACCATTGAACGCAAGCCACACAACCTAGACCCATGCCGCATTTCATTGCTTAAACCGTACCACCGGTCGAAAAACTGCCTTAAAATCGAAAACGGCTTAACCATGCGGCTTTGCGGGGTCATAAACGCCCGCAATGCGGAATCCGTACTTTTTCGCCATCTCGATGTCCTTGGCCCGCGACGAGCCGCTGAACTGCGATGGCGTCTGCAGCCGTGCGGCCTTCGGACTGTCGCCGGCAGGCGCACGCTCCTTGCGGACCCAGTTCAGCCACGTCGAGAGCCAGTTCAGCTTCAGCCCCTCCCGCCCCGGTTTGGCGGACCAGTACCCGACGAACTGCGCGGCGGCGTCCTGCAGCTGCTCGACCGGCAGGTCGGGACGGGTTTTCCTGGCCGAGGTGAGCCACGCTTCCGGCACGACGTACCCGACCGGCAGGCGTGTGCCGGTTTTCGTTTGCGCCTCACGGATCGCCTGGTCAACCTCATCGATAACCTCCAGCCCGCGGTAATCGAATCCATCGAGTTCGGCCTGCGGTGCAGTGGCTGGCGACGGACTTCCCGCTTCGGAGCCTGCGGGCACAGCCCGTTGAGAACGAGAATCAAAATCTGAACTTGAGTGCGACTGAGCCGAAGGCGAAGCACCACGAGTAAGTAACCCTTCTGGTTGTGAGGTCACGCACTCTTCCCCCACACCCCCATCTTCACTAACTCCGTATTGCTCTTGTTCTAGTTCTAGTTCTAGATGAGGCACACCCTGCGGCACACCCTGCCCGCCAGGCTGACACACAGCCTGATTTGCCGCGCCGTTGAGCGGTTTGGCAGGCTGCGGCACACCCTGCCTACCAGCCTGCCTACCAGGCTGTACCGCAGCCTGACCGTCAGCCTGACCGTCAGATGATGACGCAGCCTGCGGCACACCCTGCCTACCAGCCTGCGGTACAGCCTGTTTTCGCCCGCCATTGCTGGGCGGCTCGGGTTTAACGAAATTTTGCGTGAAGGCGTCGGCAAAACCGCGCCCGATCGCGCAAATGTGCGTCTTGAGGGCGTTATAGACCTCGGTTTTCATGTCGCATTCCGGGATCTCAGCCCATGCTTTGGACCAGAAAATCACCACGCTCGGGGATTCTGGCTGGTTGTATTTGGCAGCATTTGGCAGCCACATGAGCTTCGCTTTCCAGTCGGCCTTAGCCATACCAAGAGCCGCAATTTCATTGAAGCAGCGGTCAAACTCATCGATCTCCCACCCTAGGTCTTCAGCGAGGGAGGCTCGCCCTGTTCGATAGACCCCAGGAATGGTGTCTGGAAGCGGGCAGGCAAGCAGGTAAAGCCAAAGACTTTGCCCGGAAGGGGGGAGCGCGCTTAGGCACGCAAAGCGATCATCACCCCACATCCGAAGTGCGACCTTGCGGTAGCGATGCTTAACGGAATTGCTGCGCGGCGCGTTCATGCATACGGCCCACGCTCAGAAGAATTTAGGCGCTGCGCATCGAGCGCCTGCCTGCGCTTCTCCTTGATTTTGTCGGCATCTCTTCGCGCAGCATCCCTTGCCCTAATACGGGAACACTCCACACATTCACCCGAGGTCGTGTATCGCTTCTCTACGTGCCCATGCACGCACGGCCTGCCGGTGAAGAAGTGCATAGCACCTGTATCGATCGCCTCGATTCGCGAGGCCGGGACACTGCCAGCTTCTTCTGTTTTGTCTGTCATGTATCACCCCATCAATAAATTACTGTTGCGTTTAGTATTACTTCATGTTGGCAAATAGTCAAGAAAAAGATGAAGGGGAAAATAAAGTCGGAAGTAAGGAAAAAGAAAACCCACCACACGCAGAGCGTGGGTGGGTTTTGGTACGTTGGCAGAAGGCACCTGCCGATGATTGATATCACATTACCGAGATGATGGCGAGGGCGACAAGGCCGACTGAACCAACAATCCCAATGATCAAATCGATCACCTCTTTATCGTCTTTGTCTTCCTCGAAGCCAGCGGGATCCATTAGATCACCCCAGTCGAAGAAAGAATTGGACGAACGCCGTATGCGTAAAACATGTACCCTGCAGCAATGCAGGCAACGAAAACCATGGCCATGGTTCTTCTCCGGAGTCTCCCAAAAGGGGAGGGTTCGACGAAGTTGAACGTGCGTGAACCTATAAGAGCCCGCAGCTGGACAGTTGCCTTGACCCCCCTGACCCCCTCCGCTCGCTGCGCTCGCTACGGGGGGCCTGACGGGCTGCGCCCGAAGCCGACCGGCTTCGCCGGGGGTAACGCGCTTCGCGCGTCCTGAAGGAACCGGCTGCGCCGGGATGTTCCCGCCCAGCACGGACCATCCCCAGATCCGGTTTGTTCATCTTCGGCGACACCGCGCGGCTGCCCGGCCGCGTGTGGATACATCCTGCTGCCAGGCAGCCGCGCTTGCCCCTCCTGTCGGCGGTCTCCGAAAGCTAAATCGCGTTCCTACACGGTGTCCCGTTATTCACCGATGATCTTTCATGTCACGCAGAACCATCGTCTTCATCGTCGCCGTCATCGTGCTCTGGCTATATCCATCAACACCGTGGACTGGTTGAACTCCCGTTGCGCTGGATCTTAGAGGCGACACGTCTTCCGTGCCGGTCGAACGGAAGACGTGTGTGACGTGGACTGTCCCCCAGATACGTTCAGCACCAACACCCGGTCTACTATGGCCGGATGTTTTCTATTAGACAGTGCTCCGGCAACATCCCTGAACCCTCCCTCTCTCGGGAGAATTTTTATGGCACCGCTATAGGCGAGAGCCAGAATCAACGAAGGAGATGAAAATGAACTACGGATTTGATGATGACGTGCGAAACACCCAACTTGATGCGGCCAGCGCGATTGATGCGCTGAACACCGACGCAGCGCGATACCGATGGTTGCGAAACAGCGCGCTGTTAGTTGATCAAGCCGGGGCATTTTCGCCATACGTTGTCCAGGGGCAAACAATACGCCCGCTCGGCGGATCGATTTTGGATAGGTTGATCGACTTGGCAATGAATACGCCCAACGCCATTGAGTTAACCGGCGACGCGTAGCGGCGTCCGAGTTGGACGAATTGTTGGGCAACGAACAGGAGAGAAGAATGGGACGCAAAGGAATGGTGTTGAAACCTGAGTGGCAGGATGTGGCTGACGATTTCTTTTTTAGCATGCGTGATCGCGGCTGCACCTGCTTCATCAGTCCGCCATGCAGCTACTGCACCCACGAGGGGAACCCTGCGAACCTCGATGAAACAGATGATGCATGGGAATCGGAATTGGTCGGTGCCATACGTGATGCGCAGGTGCCCAACGTCGAACATAACCGGCGCCCGCATGGCGTCCGTGTTGATGACCCTGTTGGGCCAAACACTTATGAGCAGCTCGCAAAGACGCTCGCGGCAAACGCCGACAACGAGAATCTGAGTGATGCCGAGTTCCGGCAAGTCGTCCGTAACAGCATCCCGGAGTTCAGGAACATCGAAACGCGCGATGAGCCTTTGGGCTCGAAAGCGTTGACGATCGAGATCAATCGCCGCCGTGCGCTGATTGAAGGCCAGCTCCGTGATATCGCGGCTCTGGAGCGTCAGCACGATGATGCCGAGTCGCACGAGTTCATCGCCGAGCACGGAATTACGGCCGACATGGTGCAGAGCAGCGGCGAAGGCGGATTGCACGACACCGCTGCAGAATTCGGCCGTTGGATGCGTAAAACCGGCTGCGAAAAACCGTGGGCGGAATGGAATGGGTTGTTGTACCGGAGCGAAGAACTGAAGGCCGGCAAACTCCGGGTTGGGGCAGTAGGCCTCGCGGAGCACGTCCCTGCCTGACCAAGCATAATCAGCACCACCCAAAATCCACCCGACCTTTGGCCGGGTGGATTTTTTTTGTTTATTAGTTCACGCAACGCCAACTCAAGCACACCGCCCGCCCGAGGCGGTTTTTTTTTGGAGGTTTGATATGAGTTCGAGCGAGGTTGTTGTGTTCATGAAAAACATTATTGAGGAGGCGGGATATGAAATCGCGGAAGATCCAGACTCCGGTTGGACGTGGAGGCTGGGAGGATCGGAATGCGAGAAAACGATGCCAACAATGGATGAGGCAGTGCTGGATGCCTGGGTAAGCGCAGCTTCTTACGTGAACGACGTACTGGGCGGGAACATCCTCAACAACCGGTGGGAATCATTGAACATCGGTCAGCAGGCCAAGCTAATCCTTTTGTGTTTCGAGGACGACGCCGATGAGGATGATGATGCAATCCTGACCAACGGGCTGTTCTCTGTCATCCAGGAGAACGACCTTCTGAAAAACACCCTGGCCGCGCTTGGTCGCCACATCGAGGTCGGAGATTCCACCACGGCAGTCGCCACCTGGCAGCAGGTAAAACAAGAACACCACATCTGGGCGATCTAGCTCTTCGCGTCGGATTCAACCCTCAAGCCGCACTTATCGTGCGGCTTTTTTGTGCCCAACGAAAATTAGCTGTTGCGTGTTTCTATATTGCCATGTATCGTTGTACGTGACTGATTGCTCAGTCACTCCTCCAATCCCCTTCCCCGGCCTTGTGCCGGGCTTTTTTTGCGCAAAAAAAAACCGCCCCAGGGTAAAACCCCAGGACGGTCTGTACTACTTACCGCGTCGAAATCATCACGCCATTGCTGGCATGAAGCTGTCTCCGCTTTCCCTTAGCCGCAAGACCCTGTCCAGCCGCATTCCGGGCAGCGCACGCATCCATCGACTTTCGCCGTGTGAGCGCCGCATTCCGGACAAGCTGGGCCGTGATGCAAGCCGGTATGAGACGGCCTGACCACATGCTCAGGTTCCCCTGCTTCGTGGACCATCACCCCCATCGTGTCCCTCGGCTGGCCTTCCTCGTCGAGGACTCCCAGCATCTGGTAGCGATGCAGCACGAGCGTCGCGATGTAGGCGACCGTTGAACCGTAGTTCATGGACTTCTCCTTGCCGGGAATGCGCGCGAAGAAATTTCCCATCGGTTCCTGGTAGGACAGCAGCTTTCGGAGCTTCATCCCGATCCACGCCGGATCCACCACACGCATGTCAACGGACAGCAGCTTGCACAGTCCGTCCAGTTCGTGCGGGTAGTTCCCGGACAGCCAGATGCTGTAGGGCCGGCGGCTGCCGTCAGGCAGTTCGGCTTCTTTGAGGAACAGAACGAAGTCGTCGCCCGTTGCCGGGTTCTGAATATCGACCGTCCAGGACAGCGTTCCTGCCGTGCCGGCTTTGGGTTCTTTCTTCGACATCAGTGCGTCCATCAACGGGGTTGATTCCCCTTCGACTTCGGCAATTCCAAGCTGCTCCAGGCGGAAACGGATGGCGTGAGCCATCGCCGCTGTTGCGCTTGTCACCCGAATCGGCTTGTTGCCGAATTCTAGCGTGATGTCGCGGCCGTCTTCCACCTTCACCAGGGCGTCGAGCTTATTTTCAAGAAACGCGCGATCCTGCGAGCGCATGTCCATCGAGAGCGTCTTCGCCACTGCCCCCAGACCGAGAGGCTGTTCGGCTCCGTTCACCCACACCTCGAAAGCGTGTGGATGTCCATTCCCATTGCTCACATGGCCGACGAACACCGCGAACGAGCTTCCGTTTGCGTCTTCGATCATGTAGGTCCACGCCTCGTTCCCTCGCGGGAACTTGGGGCGTCCAGGCCAGCGCAGGCTTCCGAGAACAGGTTCCGGGATGTCGCGAATCACCATACGGCGATCCGGGTCCACCTCATCCTTGCTCTCATCGGCTTGCGCTTCCGGAGCTGCGGGAACCGACAGCACCGCACCCAGCACCGAGTTCGGACGATAGGTTGACAGTCCTTTCAGACCAGCCTTCCACGCCACCAGGTACAAGTCGGCAAACTCCTCGAACGGATAATCCGCCGGAATGTTCACCGTCTTACTGATTGCTGTATCCACGTAGGGCTGCACAACTTCGAGCATTCCCACATGGTCGGCCACCGACAATTCCAGCGCGGACACAAAAGCTTCCGGCAGATTGTCAGTGTCGCCACCCATTTCCCGATACATTCGGTAGGCATGATCCTCGACCACGTACTCCTTGTGAGAGCCGTCGGCTTGGCGCTTTTTGCGGTTGTAGAACCACGAGTATGCCGGCTCGATGCCGTTTGATGCGTTGTCCGCAAACGCCAGCGAGATGGTCCCCGTCGGCGCAATCGACAACAAGTGGCTGTTGCGAATGCCGTGCTCACGAATCGCTTTCCGGATGTTCTCGGGAAGACGCTTCACGAACTCGGATGCCAGGTACTTCTCAGCATCGAACAACGGGAACGCACCCTTTTCTTTGGCCAGATCCACCGAAGCCATGTAGGCCGCATCGCGCATGTTGCCCGCGATTGCTTCCGCCATGTCACGACCCGTTGCCGAGTCGTAACGCAGGCCCAGCATGATCAGCGCATCGCCCAACCCCGTGAATCCAAGGCCGACACGACGCTTGCTGTGCGATGACTCGCGCTGCTGCGGGAGCGGATACATGGTCACGTCGAGGACGTTATCCAGCATCCGGATCGAGGTTTTCACCAGAGCCCTGAAGCCTTCGAAGTCAAAACTCGCATCGTCCGTGAAAGGATTCTTCACGAAAAGAGTCAGGTTGATCGACCCCAGACAACATGCGCCGTAAGGCGGCAAGGGCTGTTCGGCGCAGTTATGAACATAGAGCCCGTTGGCGTCAAAAGCATGCACGTCGGCCACGGTTACGTCATATACCTCTTCAACACCATCATCCTCAAGCGACATCACGGTAGCTGTAAAACGCTCCCGATTGGGCTTACGACGATAGTTCTTCAGAGACTCTTCCAGGCGCTTACCCTTGCTGGTGTCTTCAAAGCCCACCAACTCGGCAAACCTTACGAGGTTTTCCCCGCTAATGATGAGTTCGTGAATGGCTTGCGTTTGATACCCGCAGTGACCACCTTTCCCATCCGGCATAAGGCGCACACCCTCCGGCCTCCGTTCACGGTAAATTGTGGAAACGATGCCGAGACGCCCCAGCATGCGCTGTGCAGCTTCAAGGTTGCCAACATCCGCCTGGGTAAGGCGCACGCTGACCCCCTTTTCCTGACTACCCTGAACAGAGCCATCTGCGTCGAAAAGACCGCGCAAGACCCCACAGCAAAAGCCTGATGACTCAGCCTCGATAGCTGGGGTAATTCTCTTGGCTCCGGGAGCCAAGCCCAACTCCAGAGCAAGGTCACGCAGTGCTGTTGTCGCCATGCGGTACTCACCGCGCCCAGCGATCTGCTGTTGCCACCCGCAAAAATCAGCGCGATGAGGCATAGCTTTTGCCGCTGCTTCTGCTGCAACCATGATGCCTTGGATTCCCGTCGTGCTGACCGGCGCACCATTTACCATGGCTTTCTCGCTTTCACCCCATACGCTCAGAACTGCCTTGTCGTTTTTGAGTGTGCCGTCACCGATCAACAAACCGATCAGATAACCTTCCTCTTCAGAGTGACTTCCTGCCCATCCGCCAAAAGCACGGTGGTCGTTCAGCACAATTTCATCTCCAAGCTGCAATTTGCCGGCTTCGACCCATTCCGTATCACGGATGTAACGGGTCTTTTTGGCAACTCGCAACACAAGATGCTCATGCGTCAAACGGAGGCTATGTCCTTCTTTCGTCCGCAGATTCAGTACCGGCTTTGTCCCCGTGAAAAAGAAGCCAGGGGATTCGGTCGGATATGACTTGCCGTCCACGATTGCGCTAAACGGGCGACCAATAAGGTCGCTCACTTGCCGCGCTCCTTTGGATGTCATCACCCACGAGTCACCAGTGATACAAGGATTGGTCGCTTCGATCTTCTCGCAGTACGCCAGGTTGTTTTCCTCGTTCATCCGGTCGATGAACAGGATCCCGGGTTCAGCGTGATCGTAGGTCTGCTCCATCATCAGGCGAAAAAGCTCCTTCGCCTTCAGGGTTTCATAGACCCACATCCCGTCTTCACGCTGGCGCTTGCCTTCTGTGCTGGCAGGCTCGGCCTTGTGAACCAGTTCCCAGTCAGCGTCAGCATCGACAGCCTTCATGAAAGCATCGGTGACTCCGACCGACAGGTTGAACTGATTCAACCGACCGACGGTGTTCTTTGCCACGATGAAGTCGCGGATGTCCGGGTGATCGCAACGCATCACACCCATCTGGGCACCACGACGGGCGCCTGCGGATTCCACCGTGCGGCACATGGCGTCGAACGTCTCCATGTACGACAGCGGGCCGGATGCGGTCGAGTGCGTCCCTTTCACAAGGGCGCCTTTCGGACGGATGCGCGAGAAGTCATACCCCACTCCACCACCGCGCCGCATGGTCTCGGAAGCCTGACCCAGCGCATCCATGATGCCCGGATAGCCGTCCTTGTCGAAACCCGTCATCGAGTCGCCCACCGGCTGCACGAAGCAGTTGATGAGTGTGGCCTTGATGTCGGTCCCGGCGGCGGACATGATCCGTCCGGCGCCGACGAAACCCGACGACAGGGCGTGACGGAAATAGCCTTCCCAATCCGACGGGGTTTTCTCGACGGCTGCCAGGCCGCGAGCGACACGGGTGAAGATGTCCTCCGCCGAGATTTCGCCTACCTTGGCGTACTTTTCCAACAGAACTTCTTTCGAAATTTCTTGCATGGTGTTTCTCCATAACGTCGCCCTCAAAATGAGTGCGTTCGAGTGGAATTGCCATTGCGGGTGCCTGTAGAAGCCGCAATACGGGCGAAAAGATCCCGGCGCCAAGGCCGGGACAGGAGATTTGAGTGGCACATAGAGCGACGCGAATCGTAGCAAGGTGTATTACATCACGCAACAGTTTAAAGGTTGTCCACAATTTCTGTGGACAACCCTGATGGTCTTGTCTGATTTATGTTGTCATATGGGGCTTCAACAAGTCGTGCCCGCTTGTTGAGCAGGTGGTTTTTACAGGGAGTCGGGTGGGCAACTCCAGCAAATATTCACTGGAGGATTCCTTGTATGAAGAGAAAAGTCGAGATGACGTTGACCCCGGAGTCATCGAGCATTGCTGCGATTGGCTACGACAGCAAGGAGTGCAGGCTGTTCGTCAGGTTCAAAGCCGAATCTCTGTATTGCTACGCAGAGGTTGGCATTACAACGTTCAACAATTTTTTGGGAGCGCCATCAAAAGGCACATTTTTGGCCAATGCAATCAAACCGTTCTTCCCCCGAGTGGTGAGCTTAAAAGCAGGGCACGCTGTTCTGAAGGGTGTGGAACTCGTTTACTCGGGCGGAGGCCCCAAGCCCCAGTCAAAGAAATCACAGGCGCTTTTGCCCGGCGTGGCCGATCAACGCTGGGCCTGGTAAGAGGTGCGTGGTTCCTATCAGTCACCGCGCATTCAATTCCCCGTGAACATGGACAATGTTCCGCCGCACTGCAACGATTAGCTACCGTTGAGCCACTGTGCGGCGTTTTTTCTCTTCCCCTTTGGCTGGGGGATAGGAGCGAAAATGAACGAAATTCAATACATGGAAGCGGAATTCGCCGCCTCGATCAAAGCACTGCCTGGTGTCCAGGCGGGAGTCAGCAACACCAACAACCTGTTGGCGATCTGCCGTAACACCGGCAGAAACAAGGAAGCCGTCTTGACGGCCGCAGGCGCAGCAATTCGCCAGGCAAAGGCCTACCCCGATGGGCACCCCTCGCGGGAAATGGCGTTCGATCTTGCGGACGCCTTGTACTTCTACCACGACCACCTCGAAGAGGTGGAACGGTACGAAGGCGAACTCGCAGCCGCGAAGGAAGCTCCCCGCTTCCTGACGGTGTAACCACAACCCTTCCACGATTCTGTCGTGGAAGGGTTTTCTTTTTGGCTTACCCCAGCAGCTCGACCATCCCTTCCCGGACGCGCGAGAGCCGCGCTTTCCGTCCAGAACGGTGGTCGGTCACCTGGTCGTCCTGCTCACGGTAGGTGCGGATCTTGTCCCCGCGCATGCCGGAGCCCACCTGGGATTTGCGATTCCGCGCCTGGCTGGATGCGGCCTTCGCATCCACGACCGCGCGAACCCTTGCCTCAAGCATCGCACGCGCAGTCCTGCGATTCTGATGCTGGGACTTGGCGGAAGCCTTTGCCTCGATGCCAGTCGGCTTGTGACGCATGACAACGCACGATTCCGTCTTGTTCCTGTGTTGGCCGCCGGGGCCGGAGTCCTTGGTGGTGAAAACCTCGATGTCGCGTTCGGCAATCTCCCACATGGCTTCCGGCGCGCACTCGAACACGGCAACCGTGACGGTCGAGGTATGCACGCGGCCCCGCCTTTCCGTCGGGGGAATACGTTGCCACCGGTGTCCGCCGGCTTCGTGCAGCAGCGGCGAGAGTCGGCCGTCCCCCTCGATCACGAGGTCAAAGGTGCCCCCGCTCCTCGATCTCCACCTGGGCACCGACGCGCTCGGCAAATCGAATGTAGATCGCGGCCTGCTGCCGGACCAGAAGTTTTGCGTCCTCGCCGCCTTCACCGGGGCGAATCTCGATCAATAGTTTCATTTCAAGCTCCTTTGTTGCAGACGAAAAAAAGCCCGCCGCGCATGCGGACGGGCGCGTTGAGGTCGGAACTCAGTGTGCTGCCGACTGGGTGCCGACCATAAACCTCATTTTGTCGATCTCAGCGATCCGGCCCAGAAACTCGTGGGCACCAGGATTGCTGGCGGCCAGCTTCTCGATTGCCATGAACGCACCCAGATCATCGTGCGGGAGTTGCGGCAGAAGCATGAAACCGCTCTCGGCGTTCAGCTTCATCAGCTCGCGGATCAGCGCCGAGCGCTCCTCAACCTTTTCGGTCATGAAGGAAGCCGTACCGCCATCTTCACGCATGACGGCGTAGAGCGCCGCATTGGCAAGCGAATCGTGCTTGCCAATGCCTTCAGCGAGTTTTTCCAGTTCGTCGCGCACAACGCTACGGTCTTTCATTTCTTTGCTCCCTTACGCTTCCCGGCCGCAGCCAGGTATTCGTCCACCGCACGCCTCACCAGTTCCGCGATAGATAATCCTGTGCTTGCCGACATCGCGGCAAGCGTATCCATTTGGGGACCAGTGAAGTACATATTGGTGCGGTGCATGCCCGCTTTGGTCGGTTGTTTAGTGCTCATGGTGTATATTATGCGCCATATTGAAGATTTGCGCAAGCCATTCTAGGACAACACCCGCCGAAGGGCCTCACGCTGGATCATCCTCGACAGCCCGGCCCTCGCTCGCGCACGGCTACCCGCCTTGGCTTCCAGGGCCGCTTCCTGCCATCTGCGCTCCAATTCATCCACGGTGGTCTGAATCCAGGCACGGAACTCGACCTCACCACCAAGCTTCGCCTGCAGCGTGTTCGCCAGGAAAAGATCCATGCTCACGCTGCTCCGATAACCACCACGCAGGATTTTGATGCGAACCAACTCCTCTTCGTTTTGATCCATGACCTCCCCCTCGTGTTCACGCCTTGTTATACAAGTACGCGCAATGATATACTTGCAAACCATGAGAATTGCAACCCCCTGCGCGATTGCAAAAGGCGAATTCAACGTCTATTACCAGCCGCGTTTCGATGTCAGGACGCTCACGCCAGTCTCGGCCGAGGCGCTTGTCCGGTGGATTCCCGAGCCCAGGCTGACGCCCGGCGCCTTCATCCCGGAAATGGAGCGCAATGGTTCAATCGCTGAATTAACAGCTCTCGTGATGGACACGGTTTGCACGGATCTTCGCCACCTCCACTCGAAGCTTGGCTTCTACCCGAAAATCTCCGTCAACATTTCCCCCGCTCTCTTTCGCGATCCAAGCGCAGTGCCGCGCCTGGCGGGTATCGTTGCCTTGAACGGCATCAAATCATCCATGATCGAGATGGAAATAACCGAGGGGTATGTCGCAATCGACGTAGAGGCAGTGATCGCCGCAGCAAGACGGTTTTCCGAGGCGGGCTTCGAGATCGCGCTCGACGATTTCGGGACTGGCATGTCGAGCCTGCATTACCTCGATGTCATGCCGGTATCGACCATCAAAATCGATAGGCACTTCATCTCAGGAGTCGGTTCACGCACAACCTGTGATCACATCGTCTCCAGCATGGTGCGACTGGCTCGCGAAACAGGCGTTATGTCCGTGGCCGAAGGCGTGGAAACCATCGAGCAACTGAAATACATCGCGGGCCTTGGATGCGATGAGGCCCAGGGATTCCTGCTGGCCCGCCCGATGCCGTTCGATGACTACCTGAATTTCAATCTTCGCTATCCTCAAGCCCGTCAGGAAGAAGATCAGGCTCAATCTCGTATCCTGCTTCCACAAGGTTACTGATCACCCTCTCCTTTAAAACGGCCAGACGCTCCCGCTCGTTGTGCAAGTAGTACGAAACACCACTAAGCCCACGCAGCGACTTGCTGAGTGAAAAAATCCTCCCCTTCAAATCCGCCCGGCGCTTGATCAGAGCCGCCAGAATATCCAGGCACGCCTGCGTCTCTACGCTATTGACGGCAAAACTCCCATTCTCCTTCGCCTTCAATCGCAATGCAGGCTTCGGAGTCATCGCGCCGTTCTTCTGCAACATCCACCTCACCACCACCGGCTCTCGGTAACGGTCAGCACCCGACCGCTTCCACCAACGTAAGCCGTACTTCCCGATCATCCGCGATGGCTGGCTGATCCGCAGCACATCACCCGCCTGGTCAATAGCCGCCTCGCTCTCACGCAGCATCGCAAACAGCTCATCAAGCTGCCGGCGTAAATCAGCACCAGCATCGTCACGTTCACCTTGGTTGTGTTCGCAACCCGCCGCAAGACCACGACGCCCTGCCCACATTCCACGCTTCTTCTCCAGCACGTCAACCATTTATCGGACTCCTAAGCATTTATCCACCAACCATTTATCCGGCGCATAACCATTTATCCGCTCTCCATCGGTCATAGCGCAACCATTTATCCGGGCAAGCATTTATCCATCGCATAACCATTTATCCGGCGCCATCGGTCACACGTCACACCAGCTTCCGAAGCATCAATCCGATTTGGATATCCGCTTCCGAATCCGCACCAGGCGCCACAGAAAATGATCCGGCTGCCCAAACAGGAATTCTCCGAGCCGACAGAAAAGGATTCGGCTTCCCTGCGGTGATGATCCGGCTACCCGGTGAGCGATCAATCCCACCACGAAAGGAAGGAATCCGGCTATTCGGCTTGCGGCAGCACCCTCCCACTGGAAATGATTCGGCTACGCAGCGAGAAATGAAACGCGGCAAAAAGAAGGGAATTCGGCTGGTCCGTGGGTAGGGACATTCGATAATAAAGGTTATGTCTCGCCCTTCTTTTGAATCGGATTCGGATCTCTATTTCCGACTTTGATTTTCTCACAGTTTTATCATTGATCGCAACAGTATTGACTATTTCAGAAAGGCGTTATATGTTTCGGATTCGGAAACGGATATCTGAATCGGATTGATGCTTCGGATGTGGTTTTTGGATTCCGAAAGACGTTTCTGATTCGGACTCGGAAATGGTGATCCGAATCGGAAGCCGGTATCCGATACGTGTTTCCGATATGGGTTTCGGATTCGAATTTAGATTGAATAGGAGGAAGTGATGAGTGCAGCGATCGGTTTGGACATTGGGCATTCGGCGGTGAAGGTGTCCGTCTCTGACCCCAAAGGGCGACGTAATTTCCTAACCATTCCCACGGCGGTTTGTCAGGCGTTCCGTATCTCCGACGAGGCAGAGGCAGAGCGCGCGGCCAAGGAAACGGTGACAGTTGGCAGCGTGGACTACTTCATGGGTGACACGGCTGTCATCCAGGGTGGCGTGAATGTCACCAGCGGTTTGAGTGAAGACTGGGTGAACACCCCGGAACACACGGCGTTGATGGTGGGCGCGTACAGGAAGGCGCTGCCGCTTTCAGGCGTCGAGCAGCCAAAGGTTGTGCTAGGGCTGCCGACGCATCTTTATTCACGGCAGAAGGACAAGCTTCGCGAGGCGGCGATCACGGCGCTTGGGGTGACCGATGTCCGCGTGGTACCGCAGCCGATGGGGCCGTACTTCGAGGCAATGTTCGACGAGAAGGGGGTTCCGGCGTCGGCGGTGAACGAGGAGTCCTGGGGGGTGGTCGAGATCGGCTATTTCACGACGGACTTCATGCTGATGATGAATGGGCGTTGGGTCGAGAAGGCTTCCGGTACTTGCGCTGGAGCGCGCGTTGCTGCCGAGCACCTGCAACGCATTCTCAGCGAGAAGCGTGGCGTTACGGTGGACCTGTTGGAGTGCGAAGAAGCGCTGCGGAAAAAACAGATTCGCAACTTCAGCGCCAAGATCGATGTGACGAACGAGGTTGGCGAGGCAGTCAGCATTCTCAGCAACGAGGTTGTGGACACGGCTGCACGCCTGATGGAGCCGTACGCAAGGAAGCTGGATGGCGTGATTGTCGCCGGTGGTGGTGCGGATTTCATGTTCGACACCATCAAGAAGCGTTGGCCGCATGCAGTTTGCCCGCAGGCGCCGAGGATGTCTGTGGCGGAGGGTATGCGCCGGTTCGCCTCGATGCTGGCGATCAAGGACACGCTGAAAGAGGATTGATGAAAATGGCCTGGGTGCGAGCTGGAGAAACCCCGGAGCAGATCAAGGTGTCCTTCATTGTTTCCGCGAAGGATCACCCGGAACTCACCCGGTTCATTTTGGCGCTCCCGTACCGGAGTACGTCGAAAACATTGCGCGACATTCTCTCGGATGCCGTTAAGGCTGCGGGGCTTCCTTGTAGCGAAGGAGGCGATTCTGAGGATGACGCCATGCCAGGCGATGTCCGCAGTGACACGCGGCGAATGTCCAACGTGAACGATGTTGCTTTTGCACGATCCTCAGCTGCGCCCGTCGGCGACCCGCCAGGTGCGGAGGCGGTGTCTGCGGCGGCGGTTGGCATCATTGAGAAATTCGACCGGATGTTTCCGTCTTGAAGGAGGGGTATATGAGCGACTTCATGCGTCTGCGTAACGCGATCAGCATCATTGATCAGGGCAGCCTGGATAAAGCCTGGGGCGCGTTGCATTGGGTTTTCTGCTCTACCGACCTGGAGCCGGACGGGTTCTTTCAAACCGTGAGCCGCCTGGGCTTCAATGCCGAGCGGTACAAGCACGACCTGATCGATCGCAGCGAGGTGGCGCGGCTGTTCTACTACGGCCCGCCTGCGGACAACGATAGTAACGACAACAAGCAGGAGGTGTCCTGATGCGACTATTTATTGCGGAGAAGCCTTCTCTGGCCAAGGCCATCGCTTCCGGTTTCGGAGGGGGGGCTCAAAGATCCGGTTACATCGAGTTATCCAGCGGTGATGTTGTGTCCTGGTGCTATGGGCACCTGCTGGAGAACCTGAAGCCGGAGGAGTACGACAGAAAGTGGTCGTCATGGGATCTCTCCACGCTTCCGATCACGGTGAGCGAATGGCGCCTGAAGCCGCGCAAGGACGCCGAAAAGCAACTCAAGGTGCTTGGCGAGCTTATCAAGCGGGCAAAGGTGGTCGTCAATGCGGGCGACCCGGATCGCGAAGGGCAGCTTCTTGTCGATGAGGTTCTGGAATACTACGGCTGGAGCGGAAAGACGCAACGGCTGTTGCTGAATGCGACGGATAGCGCTTCGGTGGCGAAGGCGATGAGTTCCATGCGTGAGAATTCAGAGTTCAAGAACCTCTCTGCTGCCGCGTTGTGTCGTTCTCAGGCTGACTGGCTGGTGGGGATGAACCTGAGCCGCGCGGCAACCAAGACCTTCGGGCGTGACAAAGTGGTAAGCGTGGGGCGTGTACAAACCCCGACGCTTGCGCTGGTGGTACGCCGTGACCTGGAGATCGAGAACTTCAAGGCGCAAACCTTCTATACGCTGGTGGCGAACGTCAAAACCGCTGGCGGCACGGTCAAGATGGAGCATGCGCCGAAAGAAGATCGCATCCTTGACGCGAAGGTGGCTGAGTCCGTGGCCGCTTCCCTGAAGGGCAAGAACGTTGCGCTGGCGGTCGAGTGCAAGAAAAGTCGTGAGATGGCGCCGTCACCCTACATGCTGGCGACGTTCCAGAAGGACGCGGAGAAGTTCCTGAGCCTTGGCGCGCAGGAATCGCTGAATACGCTGCAGCAGCTCTATGAGGCGCAACTGACCAGTTATCCACGGACGGATCACGATCGTCTGCCGCCCGAGCAGGCCGGTGCGGCTGTGAAGATCGCCAACGCTGTGATCGCTGCCGGGTATGTGAAGGAAGCCAAGGGGCTGATTCCGTTGATGCAGCCAAACAAGCGGATTTACTCTCTGCCGAAGGACGCGGAACATCATGGGCTGATCCCTACAGGGAAGGTGCCTGGGTCTGATATTTCAGCCAAGCTCCTCAAGGCGTACGAACTGGTGTGCAAGCGGTTTGTGCTCGGGCTGCTGCCGGATTATGAATACGAGGAAACCACTGCTTCTTTCGTCCACGAGAAACGGAAGTTCGGGTGCTCAGGCGAGGTGCCACTGAATGCGGCGAAGTCCTGGCGTGCGCTGGAGCCCAAGAAGACCAAGGCTTTGGCGCTGAGTGGATCTCCCAAGGAAGGCAAGGTGCTTGGTGTGGAGGTAAAGGCTGGCGAGACTACGCCGCCGAAGCCCTATACCGAGGCAAGCCTGATTGCCGATATGCGTTCGGTGGCGAAATTTGTCACTGATCCGAAGCTGAAAGCCATCCTCAAGGACACGTCAGGAATTGGTACTGCTGCGACGCAGGCTGGAACGATTGAAGCCTTGAAAAAACGCGAGATGATCATGGTTGACAAGAAAACCCTGACCTCGACGAAGTTTGGGCGGCATGTGATCGCCAAAATGCCCAAAGCCATGACCGATCCTGGCGTAACGGCTGCATGGGAAGATGCGCTCGGGATGATCGCTGCGGGCAAGTATCAGCCGCAGGATTTCATGGTTCGCACCGGGCTTTTTGTTGCCGGGCAACTCGCCAGGATGCGCGGTGTGCGCTAAATTATTCGATCTGCTTCGGCACCATTGTCTTTTCTGTAAGCGTGGTGCCGGTGGCTTGTTCGAAGGCCATGACCACAAGCAGCCGGGCACGGTCAGACAAGGAATCCCACTCCTTGCGCGTCGGCATAAACCCACCCCAGTAGGAGTGGCGCGACATCACATCAAACTGCTCGCCCGACATTTCTCGGGCATGCCCTCCATGCACAAAATCCGTCGGCAGTAATGCTCCAGCCCACAGATATGCTTCCGCAATAGGCACATCCAGGTAATCCGCAGCCGCAACCAGGATGTCGCGCCCCAGTCTCGCTGTGTCCTTTTTGCCGCTGAGAAGCTGAGTCAGGTAGACATACCCGATCCCCAGATGTTTTGCGAGTTCCGCCGGCGTGTGGTTCCGGTTTTGAGCTTCAGCGGCCAGATACGACATGAGCTGGGACGGTTCTGGCGCGGCCTCGGGTTTCGCCCGTTTTGTTCCAGGTTTAGGCCCTCGCCGTCCCCGCGTGGTGATTGTAGGTAGGCTGTCTTTCATCGAATCGGTCATGGTGTCTCCCCTGCTTATCGGGTTGAGTGTATACCCCCAAATTTATAGTTATTCGCAATAGTTGGAGGGCGTACCTTATAACACGGCGATGACATTTCGACTAGATGCCAGGCTTTCGACACCGCTCCGAAATAAAAACTGTTGCGCGCATTTTTTTTCAGTATTACTATTATGCGCAATGATTTTTGTTTCATTCAACCCCGAAAAGGAAGGAAGGTTATGGCTGTCGATCCCCGTTACCGTTACGTTAATGGCATGCGCAACATCGCATGGCTGGTGGGTTTTCTGCGCAAGCGTGAGGGCCAGTATTTTGTACAGCAGAACAACAACGCCGAGCAGATGTTGCCGATAGCTGTTCCGCCGAATTTCATCATGCCTCCCGAGTTCACGCCGGTCGAGGTCGCGTGTCACGTCTTGGGTGGGCGCGAAAATGATGAGCAGCATTGCGTCCTGAAAGCGATCGAGGTCAGCCGTCCGTCGGTTCGCTCCATGCCGCCGCTTTCGACCTGGGCTCGCGGCAAGGGGGCAGACGAATTTCGACCGTTCATGAGCAACGGCGAGATCCGCCGCGAGCTGATTGAGAAGGTCGAGCAGAACGAAGACGCGACCGAGCACGACAAGATGATGGCTGAACTGTTCCGCTCTTCCGGCAATCGCCTTGATTCGCGCCTCGGCGAGAATGCGAACAAGGTCTTCCTGGCGGGATTCGTGGGCGCAACGCGCTACGTCGAGCCGAATGAGCATCAGAATCACGGCTACGGGGAAATCTACCTGCACCAGCACCGCGAGCCCGAGCGTGCGATTGCCATCCGCCTGTACAACCCGGCTGCACTGAGCATCCTCAAGGGTTTGCGGAAAGGGCACCCTGTTGCATTTCAAGGGCAGGTTCGGATGAAGGTGCTTCCCGACGACGAAGGCAATGTCCGCCATCGCAATCTGCATATCCGTGTGGACGAGGTTTTTGCCACGAACCCGCAGAAAGATTTCATCTCGGATCCGCCTGCATGGTGGGCCGACCTCTTCAAAGAAGGCCGTCAAGAGGCCAAGGCGCGTCCGGCTGCAGTTGAGTCGGCGCCAGAGACTACGACAGACGACGCGCTCGCGGGGCTGTAATGGATATCCGCACCCGCCGGAAGATCTACCCCGGTGGATTTGCTGACAATCTGGCGCTCTCGGCGCTGTCAGCCTCCGCTTTCGCCGCGCATCCGATGTTTGGGGGCGGTGGGATGAGTGGATTGATTGGTGCTGGGCTTGCCGCAGCGGGTGGGGCTTGGGCCGCGCATCGCATCGCGTCTGCCGGATATCGGTCTGTCTTTAATACCTCAAGCGTCAAGATCAACTCCGACGACGTGCCTGATGTTCCTCACGGCGGCGGTGTGACGTTGGGTTACACGGTAGACACAGGTAAGCCACTGGTTGTCCCCTGGGATGACTGGATGCGTCACTGCCTTGTGGTGGGACAGTCTGGTGTCGGTAAAACGGTCTTCGGCGAGTGGGTGCTTTTTCAGCAGATCATCAATGGTGGTGGGCTTCTATGGATCGATGGCAAGCTTGATCCGGACAACCTATACAAACTCGACGCTATGGAAGCGCTGAACAATTCACTTTTGAGTACGTTTCAACGCGTTCCTGGATAAACGAACCGTCAAGCCGCCGGTTTTTCTGGTTATTCGGTGGATGTTGG
>NCIF01000183.1 GCA_002256785.1 Hydrogenophilales bacterium 17-61-9 | reverse complement strand
TTCCCGGACAAGCCGATTTCGCGTAAACCTGCGGAAGTCCGCATGGGTAACGGTAAGGGCGCGCCCGAGTATTACGTGGCTGAAATCCAGCCGGGCAAGGTTTTGTACGAAATGGATGGCGTAAACGAAGAACTGGCTCGCGAGGCTTTCCGCCTCGCCGCTGCCAAGTTGCCGATTGCGACGACCTTTGTGACCCGCATGATCGGGAGCTGAGTGATGAATACAAAAGAGATGCGCGGCAAGGATGCCGCAGGATTAAAGCAGGAACTTGAATCCCTGCTGCGTGCCCACTTTGCGCTGCGTATGCAGGTGGCCACACAGCAGTCGACCAAGACTGCGGATTTGGGCAAGCTTCGTCGCGATATTGCCCGGGTCAAGACAATTATGCGCGAAAAGGCGGGTCAAGCATGACTGAAATTACCAAGTCCGTACGTACCCTGACCGGACGTGTTGTCAGCGACAAAATGAACAAGACGGTTACCGTCCTGGTCGAGCGTCGCGTCAAGCATCCGTTGATTGGCAAGGTGATTCGCCTGTCCAAGAAATATCATGCCCACGACGAAAACAACGAGTTTCACGAGGGCGATATGGTCCAGATCGAGGAGTCGCGCAAGTTGTCGCGCACCAAGGCATGGGCTGTCAGCAAATTACTCGAACGTGCCCGCGTTTAAGTCTTGCGCGAAGCATAAAAAATCAGTATAGTTCTGCGTTTTCCGGTTGGTGAGCCGGTTGGTTTTAGTCCGGTTCGCCGACTCAAGTAATCCTGCCGATGCAGGGTTTTCTCCCGAACGGGATCCAAAACTGACCGCCGCTTGGCACAATCAAGGCGTGGTGGATAAAGTTGGAGATAATTAAATGATTCAGATGCAGTCCGTATTGGACGTAGCAGACAACACGGGTGCACGCTCGGTTATGTGCATCAAGGTGCTGGGCGGCAGTCATCGTCGTTATGCGAGCGTGGGCGACATTATCAAGGTCACCATCAAGGATGCGGCGCCGCGTGGCCGTGTCAAAAAAGGCGACATTTATAACGCCGTGGTGGTTCGCACCGCCAAGGGCGTGCGTCGTCCGGATGGTTCGCTGGTGCGTTTTGATGGCAACGCTGCCGTGCTGCTTAATAACAAACTAGAGCCGATCGGCACCCGTATCTTCGGGCCGGTTACCCGTGAGTTGCGCAACGAGAAGTTCATGAAGATCGTCTCGCTTGCGCCCGAGGTTCTGTGAGAGGTAATCATGGCACGTATTCGTAAAAGCGATCAGGTGATCGTGTTGACAGGCAAAGACAAGGGCAAGCGCGGCACGGTGTTGCGCGTGCTCGATGATGGTCATCTGCTTATTGAGGGTGTGAATCGGGTCAAGAAACATCAAAAACCCAATCCCATGCGCAATATTCAGGGTGGAATTGTCGAAAAAGAGATGCCGATCCAGGCTTCGAACGTCGCATTGTTTAATGTGGCGACCCAGAAGGCTGATCGCGTTGGTTCCAAGGTGCTGGAGGACGGCCGCAAAGTGCGTGTATTCAAGTCCAATGGCGAAATGGTTGACGCACAGGGGTGATCATGGCGCGTTTTCAAGAGTTTTATCGTGAGACGGTAGTGCCCGGCCTGGTTGAACAGTTTGGCTACAAGTCCGTCATGGAAGTCCCGCGTATTCAGAAGATCACCCTTAATATGGGTGTCGGTGAAGCGGTGGCCGACAAAAAGGTCATGGACCATGCCGTTTCGGATATGCAGAAGATTGCAGGCCAGAAGCCGGTCGTGACCAAGTCGAAAAAGTCGATTGCCGGCTTTAAAATCCGCGACAACTATCCCGTGGGTTGTATGGTGACGCTGCGTCGTGGGCAGATGTACGAATTCCTCGATCGTCTGGTCACCGTGGCATTGCCGCGTGTACGCGACTTCCGGGGGGTGTCTGGAAAATCCTTTGACGGCCGTGGCAACTACAACATGGGTGTCAGGGAACAGATTATTTTCCCTGAAATCGAGTACGACAAGATTGATGCGTTGCGTGGGATGAATATCACGATCACCACCACCGCCAAGACTGATGATGAAGCGCGGGCCTTGCTTGCCGCCTTCCGTTTCCCGTTCAAGAATTGAGGTAGGCATGGCCAAATTATCCTTGATTAATCGTGAAGTAAAGCGTGCCCGCATGGTGAAGAAATATGCTGCCAAGCGTGCCGAAATCAAAGCGGTAATCAGTAATTCGCAAACCACCGATGAAGATCGCATGGCGGCCTACCAGGCCTTGCAGCAACTTCCGCGCAATGCCAGTCCGGTTCGTCAGCGTAATCGCTGCCAGCTGACCGGCCGTCCGCGTGGCGTGTTTAGCAAGTTTGGCTTGGGACGTAGCAAGCTGCGCGAATATGCGATGCGGGGCGAAATCCCGGGCATCGTCAAGGCAAGCTGGTAAGGGGTAGACGATATGAGTATGAGTGATCCCATCGCGGACATGTTGACCCGCATACGCAATGCGCAGGCGGTCGAAAAAGCAATCGTCACGATGCCTTCTTCCAAGGTCAAGGTGGCTATTGCGAAAGTGCTGCAGGACGAAGGCTATATTGATGGTTTTGCCATTCGTGGCGAAGCAGGCAAACCCGAGCTCGAGTTGCAGCTTAAATATTACGCAGGACGTCCGGTTATTGAGCGCATTGAGCGTATCAGCAAGCCTGGCCTTCGTGTCTACAAGGGCGCAGAAGACCTGCCGCGCGTGATGAATGGTTTGGGTGTCGCAATCGTCTCCACTTCAAGTGGCGTCATGACCGATCGCCATGCGCGCGCCAAGGGCGTCGGCGGTGAAGTCCTGTGCGTGGTTGCGTAAGTAAGGAGCAAATATGTCACGCGTAGCTAAAAATCCTATTACTGTGCCGCAAGGCGTCGAAGTGACGCTGGGACGCGCAATCACGGTCAAGGGCCCGCTTGGGGTCATCGATCAGGCCATGTCGGACGACGTCTCGGTTGCCTTGAATGACGGTGTGCTGACTTTTGCGCCCACCGGCACAAGCATTCAGTCGAACGCCATGGCCGGAACAATGCGCGCTTTGGTGAATAACATGGTCCAGGGTGTTTCCCGCGGCTTCGAGAAAAAGCTGAATCTGGTCGGCGTCGGTTATCGTGCGCAGGCTCAGGGCGATGCGTTGAACCTGACGCTGGGTTTTTCCCATCCTGTCGTGCATAAAATGCCCGTCGGGATCAAGGTTGAAACCCCGACGCAGACTGAAATTATTATCAAGGGTATTAATCGCCAGGTCGTTGGGCAGGTAGCTGCTGATGTGCGCGCTTATCGTCCGCCGGAGCCTTACAAGGGCAAAGGGGTTCGTTATAGCGACGAAGTGGTTATCAAGAAAGAGACCAAGAAGAAGTAAGGCTTAAGGACAGATAATGAACACCAAGCAATCACGGATTCGCAGAGCGCGCAAAACCCGCGCCAAAATCGCGGCCGTCAAGGCGCTCCGCCTGGCAATTCTCCGCACCAATACGCATATCTATGCACAGATTATTTCTGCGGATGGCGGCACGGTTCTGACCAGTGCTTCAACCAACGATAAAGAGATGCGCAGTCTGGTTCCCAACGGCGGTAATGTTGCCGCTGCGACGGCTGTAGGCAAGCGCCTGGCCGAAAAAGCCAAGGGTTTGGGGATTGAAAAAGTGGCCTTCGATCGTGCTGGATTCAAGTTCCATGGGCGTGTCAAAGCCCTGGCTGAAGCAGCCCGCGAAGGCGGTTTGGTATTTTAACGAGGCAGAAATCAGATGGCCCGTACAGCACCTAATAGTAACGAAGAGCGCGGCGACGGCTTGCGCGAGAAGATGATTTCGATCAACCGGGTCACCAAAGTGGTGAAGGGCGGTCGGATCATGGGTTTTGCAGCGCTGACCGTGGTTGGCGATGGCGATGGTGGGATCGGCATGGGCAAGGGCAAGTCCCGTGAAGTGCCGGTTGCTGTCCAGAAGGCCATGGAAGAAGCGCGCCGCAAGTTGGTGAAGATCAACCTGAAGAGCGGTACTTTTCATCACACGGTTGTTGGCCAGCATGGCGCCTCGCGCGTCCTGATTCAGCCGGCATCCGAAGGTACGGGCATTATTGCCGGCGGTGCGATGCGTGCTGTGTTCGAGGTGATGGGGGTGCAGAACGTGCTGGCTAAATGCCTGGGTTCGACCAACCCGTACAACGTCGTTCGCGCAACCATTGACGGCCTGCTGAAGATGTCTACGCCTTCAGAAATTGCTGCCAAGCGCGGCAAGTCGATTGAAGACGTCACGGGATAAGTCATGACTGAACTTAAAAAAATCAAGGTGACGCAAGTTAAAAGCCTGATTGGCACCAAGGAAGCGCATCGTGCCTGCGTGCGCGGCCTGGGCTTGCGTCGGATGCACCATACGGTTGAAGTGCTGGATACGCCGGAAAACCGCGGAATGATTACCAAAGTCGCCTATCTGGTGAAGTGCGAGGCTTAAATGGAACTAAATAACATTAAACCGGCTGACGGCGCGAAGAAAGACAAGCGTCGCCTGGGTCGCGGAATCGGTTCGGGACTGGGCAAGACTGCCGGGCGGGGTCATAAAGGCCA
>NCIF01000182.1 GCA_002256785.1 Hydrogenophilales bacterium 17-61-9 | reverse complement strand
TGGCCAAGCTCAGTGCGGACCGCACAGTGCAGCATGCCAACGAGTACCGCCAGACCCTGGGGCAACTCAAGAAGGATTACGTCACCGCCTACATCGCCAACCACAGCAAGGCACGACTGGGCGTGGCCGAGGACAAGACCAAGACCGCACTGCGCAAGGACTCGCGATTGGTGGCCATGCGCGCCCTGGCCGGGATTTCGTTAATGCCCACCAGCCAGCTCACCGTGTTCGAAGAAAAGCTGGACAACCTGAAGAGCTGCTACCAGCTGTCAGATTCTGAACTGGTGGCCAGCCCCTACTGCCCGCACTGCAGCTACAAGCCGGCCAATGAGTCGCTGCCGTTTGGCGTAGCCGCCAATGCGCTGACACAGCTCGACGACGAACTGGACCGACTGCTCGCCGGTTGGCAGCAGACGCTGCTCGACAACCTGGATGACCCAATCACCCAAGCTAACCTCGACTTGCTGAAAGCGTCGGCACGCACGCTCATTCAGTCCTTCGTTGCATCGAAGACCTTACCAGATCCAGTCACGCCGGACTTTGTCAGCGCGGTTCAGGAAGCCTTGTCTGGATTGGAAAAGATCGCCATCACCAGCGACGACATCAAGAACGCTTTACTGCATGGAGGTTCACCAGCGACACCGGATGACTTGCGCAAGCGCTTTGAGACCTTCCTCAATGAGCGCTGCAAGGGAAAAGATGCGACAAAGCTTCGGTTCGTGGTTGAGTGATTTCGAGGAACGAGGATGATTGGCCAGGGCCTTACAGATGTTGACACACTGTGTCTCGCCGTTCGAGATCGGGAATCTCGTCGATTGATTTCGGAAGCGATTACCGCTTATCGAGGTGGGGCGCTTCGCTCATCTATCATGTCCACTTGGATTGCGGTGGCCTACGACATCATTTCTAAGGCCCGCGAGTTGGCAGCCCAAGGAGATGCAGCGCCGAAAGCGTTCATCGAGGAACTCGATCTTGCAATCGATCATCATGATGTTCGAAAGCTGCAAAGCATCGAGAGCGATCTTCTCAACATCGCCAACGACAAGTTGCTCCTTTTAGCGCCCCATGAGTATGACGCGCTGAAACGCATGCAGGATGATCGCAACCTTTGCGCTCACCCAGCCTTCGTCGTTGAGGATGCGCTTTACCAACCGACACCCGAGCTGGTTCGGGCGCATCACACTCACGCACTCCAGTATTTGTTAGTCCATGCACCGCTGCAGGGCAAAAGCGCTGTGGCAAGGTTCGAGGCTGATGTTCTGAGTCCGTCATTTCCAACATCCGGCCAAGACATCGCTACCTACGTACGATCCAAATATCTGGATCGGGCCAAAGACGTTCTAGTTACTAACCTGATCAAGGGTCTGCTAACCGCGCCATTTGGTGCTGAGAGAGCGAAGTTCATCGGAAAGGAACGGTTACTCGCGCAAACGTTGCGGGAGGTTGGAGTGGCAAAAATAGGCATTTACGACCAAGTTGTTCCGCAGTTCGTCGCACGTCGTATCGAAGCAGTCGGCGACGATGTTTTGCTGAAGATATGTACGTTTCTCGAAGCTGATCCACGGATATGGACATGGATATCCGAACCGGTTCGACTGCGTGTTAGGACACTTCTGACGTCAGCCACCCTGCCAGATCTTAAGGAACACTTGGCATTCGATGCTTTCGCCATTCCTGAGTTGGCGGCGGTGCTGATGGGGAGATTTGAAGCATTCGATCAGGCTACGCAGGTGAACGTCATCGCCGATAACCCCAGGCGGGAATTTGTCGATCCGGCCATTGCGCTATATAGCCACGCTGGTGGATGGCGGCAGGCTGAGATGCTTGGCCAAGCGTTGATGGCTCGTCTAGCTCCATTCTTTTCAGCTGATGACATTCGGAGAGTCTTGGAAGCTGTAGCCGGGAATAGTCAGATTTCGGAGGCGTCTGGAACAGCATCCATCCTCGAAACAGTGTTCGAACTAACCAGACCAGTGCTCAACGAGGCTCGGCCGCATTGGCGTAATTTCGTTGATGTCATGACTGCACAACAACGCGGCGATGCAACCGGCCATTACGCATACCCAGGCGTTCGAGCATTGCTCGACGCCTCATGAAGAGAAAACATAGCACGCTGATATGAACGATCTATTCAAAGCGCCTACTAACGCATCTGGCCCGGTGGAATGCCTGGGCCAAATGTACCCTAGCGATCAGGCACGGCGTGAGCACTTCCTCAAGCTGCTAGCTATTAAGCTGAAAGACCCTGATTTCCGCAAGATCGAAGGGTTCCCGATGGGCACGGACGAAGACATCCTTGCCTTGTCCGATCCACCTTACTACACCGCCTGCCCGAACCCTTTTATTGCAGACTTTATCAAGCACTACGGTAAGCCGTATGACTCGTCAGTGCCCTACAACAAGGAGCCATTCTTCGCAGACGTTAGCGAGGGAAAGTACGATCCTTTGTACAAGCTTCATCCGTATCACACCAAGGTGCCTCATAGAGCAATCATGCGGTACATCCTGCAATACACTGCGCCCGGTGACCTTGTTCAGGATGCCTTTGCTGGAAGTGGTGCTACAGGGATAGCAGCACAACTCTGTGGAAATCGTGAAGTAGTCCAATCGCTCGGATACAAGGTAGACCCGGACGGCATTGTGTACAGAGAGGAGTCGGAAGATGGAAAAACATCATGGTTGCCATTCTCGCGGCTGGGTGCGCGCAAATCCATCCTGAGCGACCTTTCTCCAATAGCAAGTTTCATCGCTTACACGTACAACACTCCATCTGATTCGCATGAATTTCAACGCGAAGCTCAAGAGATTTTAAGTGAGGCGGAGAGGGTCGGCGGCTGGATGTTCCAAACGCTGCACAACCCCACAACTGAGCAGATCAGCAGTGCCGTATCAGAAATTAAGTCAGATGACACACCGGATTTAAGCGAGACATGCTTGACCGGACGGGTTAACTACACTGTTTGGTCTGATGTTTTTTCTTGCCCAGAGTGCGCAGGTGATGTTGTGTTCTGGGACTCTGCTGTAGACAAGGAAGGTGGAAAGGTGAATGACCATTTTCCGTGTCCATCTTGTGGGGCATCGCTCACAAAAAGGTCAATGGAAAGGAAGTGGCATAAGTTCATGGATCCGTACCTTGGCCAGGTCGTTGAGCAAGCTGTTCAAGTGCCAGTAATGATCAACTACAAGGTTGGGAAGAAGCGTTTTCAAAAAACACCTGATGGCGCGGATATTGAATTAATCAAAAAGACAGAATCGATTCGAACGGGCGATTGGTGTCCAACTTTCGCGCTTCCCTCAGGCTTTAATACGCGGCAACCGATTGAATCGCATGGCCTGACCCATGTGCACCACTTTTATACTGGCAGGAATAGGATCGCACTGGCCGCGTTTAATGCGCGCTGCAAACATCCACTCCTGAAGTCGTTAATAACAACCGTCGCTTTCAGAATTACCAAGAGATATGGACTTACTTATCAGGCCGGAGTTTGGGGTGCTGGAGGAGGCCCGACCAATGGAACCCTCTACATCCCATCTCTAGTTAAGGAATTAAACATGTTTGAGATGCTGGATAACGCCATCTCAAAATGTGAATCAAAAGCTGAAATTCAATCTAGCGATGCCATTATTTCAACACAGTCCACTCAGGGAATAGAGATCCCGCCGAACTCGATTGACTATGCATTTATAGACCCCCCTTTTGGCGCAAACATTATGTACTCGGAGCTCAATTTCCTCTGGGAGGGATGGATAGGGGCGTTGACTGACAGAAAATCCGAGGCAATTGAAAGCAAGGCGCAGTCTAAGTCCTTGAACGATTACCGCAAGTTGATGACGGACGGGCTTAAGAAAGTCTTTGAAGCGCTCAAACCGGGGCGGTGGGTCACTATCGAGTTTTCGAATACACAGGCAAGCGTCTGGAATGCAATTCAGACAGCCCTGCAAGAGGCGGGCTTTGTTGTTGCCAACGTCGCAGCGCTAGACAAGCAGAAAGGAAGCTTTAAGGCGATCACGACGACGACAGCCGTCAAGCAAGACCTTGTCATTTCTGCATACAAACCAAATGGTGGTCTTGAGGAACGGTTTTCGCAGGTTGGCGGTAGCGAAGAATCTGTTTGGGATTTCGTTCGAACCCATCTGCACTACTTGCCTACTGTGAAGATCAGGTCCGGGCAATTGGAATTCGTTGCTGAGCGCGATCCCCGCATTATTTTTGACCGCATGGTTGCCTGGTTCGTCCGCCACAACACTCCGGTCCCCATGTCCACGCATGAGTTTCAGGCTGGGCTTACACAGCGCTTTGTTGAGCGCGATGGCATGGTTTTTCTGCCGGATCAAGTTGCCGAATACGACAAGAAACGGATGCAGGCCGCAGCGGCCCCGCAAATGGAATTGTTTGTATCAGATGAGCGCAGTGCCATCGACTGGCTGACGGATTTCCTGAAACATCGCCCATCTACGTACCAAGAGATCAGCCCTGATTTTATGAGCCAGCTTGGCGCAGGCTGGAAAAAGCACGAAAAGAGGCCAGACCTCTCCGCGCTTTTGGATGACAACTTCATCCAGTACGACGGCAAGGCCGATGTCCCCAGCCAGATCCACAGTTTGCTGTCGACCAACTTCAAGGATCTGCGTGGCCTGGAG
>NCIF01000007.1:1222-27445 GCA_002256785.1 Hydrogenophilales bacterium 17-61-9 | reverse complement strand
TCCTTCAGCATCACCAGCATCGGCATGTCGTTGTACTGACGGCAGTACTTGTCGAAATACTCGCTGCGATTCCTGACGTGGAATTCGCTCAGGATGACGTGGCCCATCGCCATCGCCAGCGCGGCATCGGTGCCCTGTTTGGGCGCCAGCCAGATATCGCCGAACTTGACCATCTCGCCGAAGTCGGAGGACACCGCCACGGTCTTGGTGCCCTTGTAGCGCACCTCGGTGTAGAAGTGGGCGTCCGGGGTGCGCGTCTGCGGCACGTTGGAGCCCCATACCATCAGATAAGTCGAGTTGTACCAGTCGGCCGATTCCGGCACGTCGGTCTGCTCGCCCCAGACCTGCGGGCTGGAGGGCGGCAGGTCGCAGTACCAGTCGTAGAAGGAGCCGCAGACGCCGCCGATCAGCGACATGTAGCGGCTGCCTGCCGCATAGCTCACCATCGACATCGCGGGAATCGGCGAGAAGCCGTAAATGCGGTCGGGGCCGAAGTCCTTGATGGTGAAGACGTTGGCGGCGGCGATCATTTCCGTCACCTCGTCCCACTTGGCGCGCACGAAGCCGCCCTGGCCGCGCACCGATTTGTAGCGCCTGGCCTTTTCCGGATCCTGGCTGACCGATTTCCAGGCCTCCACCGGGTCCATGGTTTTCCGCGCCTCGCGCCACATTTCCATCAGGCGGCCGCGAATCAGCGGATATTTCACGCGCTGCGCCGAATACACATACCACGAGTAGCTGGCGCCGCGCGGGCAGCCGCGCGGTTCGTGATTGGGCAGATCGGCACGGGTGCGCGGGTAGTCGGTCTGCTGGATTTCCCAGGTGATCAGGCCGTTCTTGACGAATATTTTCCAGCTGCACGAACCGGTGCAGTTCACTCCGTGGGTGGAGCGCACGATCTTGTCCTGCTGCCAGCGGCTGCGGTAGGCGTTCTCCCAGCTGCGGTCTTCGTTGCTGACCACACCGTGGCCGTCCGAGAATTCGGCAATGTTCTTTTTGAAGAACGTCAATCGGTCGAGGAAGTGACTCATTGTTTGCTCCTTACGTTTGTTAGGGGTTAGCGGAATTAGGGGCTAGGATTTAGGGGGCACAGTTGTTGCGCTTTGCGCATCCATCAAGACCAGCCCCTAGATCCCAGTTCCTAGCCCCTACTCACGGGTTCTTGATGTAGGCGTTCTTGCGCAGGTAGAACCACCAGTTGATTACCAGGCACAGGGCGTAGAACACGGCGAATCCGTACATGGCCATCTGGGGCGTGCCGGCCTTGATCTGCTCGCCGATCACCACCGGGGCGATGAAGGCGCCGTAGGCGGCGACCGCCGAGGTCCAGCCCAGCACCGGACCGGCCTGGACGCGATCGAAAATCACGCCGACGGTGCGGAAGGTCGAGCCGTTGCCGATACCCGTCGCGGCGAACAGCACGACGAAGGTAACGATGAACTGGGTGAAGTAAATCTCGGGCGTGGCCGACTGGTAGGCCTGCATCATGATCCAGCCGGCGTAGGCGGAAGCCGCGACCATGATGGCCGAGATGATCTGGGTGACGATGGAGCCGCCGACCTTGTCGGAAATCCAGCCGCCCACCGGCCGGATCAGCGCGCCGACGAAGGGACCGATCCAGGCGTATTGCAGCGCGGAGGGCGCGCTGGGGTTCTTGGCGTGCGTCCACACGCCGGTCGCCGCATCGAGTGTATGGGTGTCGCCGAAGATCACCGTAATCGACAGCGGCAGCGCCATCGAGAAGCCGATGAAGGAACCGAAGGTGACGATGTAGAGCGCGGTCATCGACCAGGTGTGCTTGTTTTTGAAAATTTCAAACTGCTTGCTGATGTTGCCCTTCATCTCGCCGAAGGCGGCGAGCTTCATCACCAGCAAGGTGGTGATCATGATGAGTGGCAGCGCCACCCACATGTTGAGCAGGCCGAGGCCGGTGGGCGCGGGCAGGTAGAGGTAGAGGCCAGCCGCCGCGGTGACGAAGGCCAGGCCGTAGAGCCACAGGACCTTGGCGAAGGCCTGAATCGTGGAGCCGACGTTGGGCGTGACGGTCAGCAGGTTGTTCATGCCGAACCAGCCGAAGAACGCCAGCGGCACCAGCAGCAGCAGCCAGACGAAGCCGGCGTTCTGGATGTAGGTCGGGGTGCCGGCGAGAATCTTGCCGAAGATCCAGCCGCTGTCCTTGACCAGTTCCATCGAGCCGCCGGCAAACGCGGCGAAGACGCCGGTCGTCATCACCAGCGGAATCAGGATCTGCATGGTGGTGACGCCGAAGTTGCCGAGGCCGGCGTTGATCCCCAGCGCTGTGCCCTGCAGGCGCTTGGGGAAGAAGGTGCTGATGTTGGACATGGAGCAGGCGAAGTTGCCGCCGCCGATGCCGGATAGCAGCGCCAGCATCTGGAACACCCACAGCGGCGTCTCCTTGTCCTGCAGCGCGATGCCGGTGCCGATGGCCGGGATCATCAGCAGGGCGGTGGTGAGGAAGATGGTGTTGCGGCCGCCCGCGATGCGGATGAAGAAGGAGGCGGGGATGCGCAGCGTCGCGCCGGCCAGGCCCGAGATGGCGGTCAGGGTGAACATCTCTTCCTTGCTGAAGGGAAAGCCCAGGTTCAGCATCTGCACCGCGATGATGCCCCACATCAGCCAGATGGCGAAACCGTTGAGCAGGCTGGGGACGGAAATCCACAAGTTGCGGTAGGCAATCTTCTTGCCGGTCGATTCCCAGAAGGTGGGGTCTTCCGGGTTCCAGTCCTTGATATTGGTGGGCATAGATCGCTCCTGGTTGGGGGTCGTGAAAGCTTAGAGGGCGGTGGATGGCGCCGCTTTGATAATCGGGTGTTTGCGAACTTCGGTCATGTACATCCAGATCAGCGAGATACAGACCACGCCGTACATCAGCATGAAGATGCCGCTGTTAATGCCGGTGACATCGACAATGACTCCGAACAGAATGGGCAGGAAGAAACCGCCCAGACCGCCCATCAGGCCGACGATGCCGGAGATGACGCCGATGTTGTCGGGGTATTCGTCGGAGATATACTTGAATACGCTGGCCTTGCCGAAGGCCCAGGCGATTCCCAGGACGAACAGCAGCGTGGTGAATATCCAGACATTGAGGCCAATATGCAGCGACATCGGACCCTTGGTGGTCTGGACGACCATTTCGGTTTGCGGATAAGACAGCAGGAACAGACAAACCCAGGACACCCACATCACCCACCAGGTCAGTCTGTGCGCACCGACCTTGTCGGACAGCCAGCCGCCGATGGCGCGAACCAGGCCGGATGGCAGCACGAAAATGGCAGCCATCAGCGCAGCGGTCTGCATGCCGAAACCGTATTCGGTGATGTAATACTTGGTCATCCACAGGCTCAGCGCAACGTAACCGCCGAACACAATGGAGTAGTACTGGCACAGCTTCCACACGTTGGGATCTTTCAGCGCGGATAGTTGCTGCTTGATGGTGATGCGGTTCGATACGTGATGGGTCGTATCGGTGTAAGTGAAGACCCAGAACAGGATGGCCATGGCCAGCATGGCGAAGGCATACACTTGCGGTACGGCCTGCCAGCCGTAGGCCACCACCAGCGCCGGTGCGACAAATTTGGTCACCGCCGCACCGGCGTTGCCGGCGCCGAAGATGCCCATGGCAAAGCCCTGGCGTTGCTTGGGAAACCAGCGCGCCACGTAGGCGATGCCGACCGAAAAGGATGCGCCCGCCACCCCGACGAAAAGACCCAGCACCAGAAAATGCCAATACTGGGTGGCAATGCTGATCAGCCAGATCGGAATGACCGTGCTGAGCATCAGCACAAAAAACACGATGCGGCCGCCCATCTTGTCGGTCAGCATGCCGAGTGGCAAACGGAACAGCGAGCCGGTCAGGATCGGCGTGGCGGCGAGCAGACCAAATTCGGTCTCGTTCAGCCCCAGATTGGCCTTGATCGGAATTCCGATGATGGAGAACATGACCCACACGGCGAAGCACACCGTAAATGCCAGCGTGCTCAGGGAGAGTACGGAAACCTGTTTTTGAGTTTGCGTGGCCATATCACCTCCCTTAGGATATTAATGGATTCGTTTGTCTGAATATTGGATTGGAGTGTAAGCCCTTCCAGAATGAAAAAAAGGGGCTGAAACCAGCCAGAAAGCAGGCTTCTACCTCTAAATGGGTAGGAGAGGTATTCCCGTAAGGCCATGAAGTTGAAGTGAATAGTTCTCCGGATGACGGCAAGGCGAGGGGTGCCCGGACCATTGTGGGTAATCCGTAAATGCCGGACATGGGCGACTGCAGGCTATGTTATATTTTGAACCGTGGCGATGCAGTCGCCCCCGGGGTTTGCAGGGGCTTTAGCCATGCCATGCCGGCAACCTGTCGCATCGGCTCACTGATTTCGGGTCCCGTCTATGGGTCTCGGCACAACCTGGAGTTAATTATGAAGATGACATCGCTCGTTCTGGCCGTTTCGCTTACGGCTTTGTTGGCCGCCTGCGGAAAGCAGGAGACTGCTGCGCCGGAAGCATCCGCCCCCGCCGCGCCCGAGGCAACAGCACCCGCTGCAACACCAGCGGTTGAGCCTGCTCAAGGCAAGAGCGTGTTCAATAAAACCTGCGCGATGTGTCATGCAGTGGGTGCGGCCGGTGCGCCGAAGCCGGGCGATCTGGCCGACTGGGGACCGCGCATCGCACAGGGTGTGGATGTGCTTTACAAGCATGCGATTGAAGGTTACACCGGCGCCAAAGGCGTGATGCCGGCGCGCGGCGGCGCCGCGGCGCTCGCCGATGACGAAGTCAAGGCGGCTGTGGACTACATGGTCGCGCAATCAAAGTCATGATCCGGTAAAGCGGTTCCGGCGTTGCTGACGATCAAACGGGGGAGACGCATGTCTTCCCCGTTTTTTTACGTCGGCCAGACCGCAAGCATCCGCCGCAATAACCGCCGCGCAGGAAGGCTTAGGCGAGCTTTCTGACGCCGAGCATGGGGTCGTCGAGCAAGGCGCGGATCAGCTTCTGCAGATTGTCTTGCGGGAGGGCGTCAGGGTGCGTAACCGGATCCGCAACGATATGGCCATTCGCATCGTGAAAGTGGTTGGGGAAGGTCGCAAGACTGGGGTGCAGGGGCGCGGTATCGATGCCGGATTCGGCATCGCCATCGACCCAGCGCAGCGAATACGCATCGACTGCGGCATAGCGAACATACAGCGTCACGCCATTTTTCAGGCGGACGACCAGCGCGTCCTGCTTCTGTTCGGGCGGAGCGTCGAGATCACGGCCAAAGGCGGCTTCGACCATTGAGCCGAGTTCAAGGTGCAGGCTCATGTTTGATTGGCTTGCTTCAGGCGTTCGCCGACCATCGTGCGGACGGTTTCGCGGGTGTCGCAGAGAACCCGTGCAGCCAGGTAATGCTCATAGGCAGGGTGCTCGTCCACGGCGCCAGCCTGGATTTGCTGTAGCAGTGCCGCCTCGTCCTCTGCGCCATAGGGCTTGAGAACGGCGTGGCGGTTCTCGCGCAGTTCATGGATCAGTTTCGACAGCAGTTGGAGTTGCGTTGCCTCGGCGTACTCGAGATTTTCAAAGAAGTTATTCATGCTTACATGCTGCGGTCGTGAATCGCGCCGCCATCCAGCACGGCCAGGTCGGACGTGATATCGGCAAAACGATAAACCGTGCCGCCATATTCGGCCGCAAATTTTGCCGCATCCTGTTCCAGCGCAAAGCTGGCGATGGTCGGGCCCATGGATCCGTGCCGCTTGCTGCCGGGGACGTAGTAGGCGGTTTTCGCATCGATCCAGTGGCCGCGCGGCGCGTCCCAATCGGCACGCCCCATATCCTGCACATACAGTCCGCGTACGGTCTTGACCTGCTCGGGGTTGAAGAACAGATGAAACATTTCCTGGGTATCGCAAAAGAAATCCGGCTCCGCCTGTCCGGCGTAAAAAATCTGCGCCTTGGGTCCGGGATAGTCGGCAAGCAGCATGCCGTCGAGGCTGCACGCGGTCCCGCTGTTGATCTCGATCGGGGCCAGTGCAGCCGAAGTCCCGGACTGCTGGCCGCAGGCAGTCAATGCGGCAGCGATCAGGGTGGCAAGCATCAGTTTGTGAAGGGCAGGGGTCATGGTCGGAATCTCCAGGTTGCAATTCCCAGCGGCGCCGCAATCCAGGCAAGCATCACCAGACCCAGCAGCCAGGGATCGGCAAGCGCACGCGGGAAAACGGTCGCCAGTCCGTACAGGGTACGCACGTCGTTCAGGGTAAAGATATTGAGCACACGGAACACGTCGGCCGGATTGGCCAGCAGCAGGTAGGGAAAGATATCGCCGCTGTAGCTGCCGCCGGTGATGACCAGTGCGCCCAGCAGCAGCAGATCGAACACCAGCACAAAGAAGAACCACAATGCGATGGCCATGCCCGAGGCGCGGGTGCGGTCCGCGGCAAATACCGACACCATCACCGCAAGGCTGAGGAAGGCCATGCCGAGCAGAACCGAGCTCGCCATGAAACCGAAATAGTGCAGCAGCGCGCCCGGATCGAGTTGCGTGGACAGCACCACGGCGACCAGGCCAAAGCCCGCGAGGGTGGAAAACGCCAGCGCGGCGGCCAGGCCGAGGTATTTGCCCAGCAGCAGTTCGAGACGGGTGATCGGCATCGACAGCAACAGATCGAGCGAACCGCGCTCGCGTTCGCCGACGATGGCATCGAAGCCGAGAATCAGCGCGATCAGCGGAATCAGATAAATGACCAGGCTGACCAGGCTGGCAATGGTGAACTCGATCGAGCGAAATCCCACCGCACCCTGTTGCGCCCCGCCAAAGTAGGCGATGGCCAGCGCGAACACGGTGAACACCAGCGCGACGGCAAGGATCCAGCGGTTGCGGATCCGGTCCCAGAACTCCTTGCCGGCGATGGCGCCGATAGGGGCGAATTCCATGGGCATTCTCCTCTAATCCGAAAAACCGAAAAACACGTCTTCGAGCGAAGGCTCGCGCACATGCAGGTCGAGCACTTTGCCATCGAGGGCGGCGAGGGCTTCGAGCACGGACATTTTGGTTTCGCGACGACACTGTACCGCAATGCGCTCACCCTGCGCTTCGATGGCGCTGACCGGCAGATGGCCGAGCGCAGCACGCACCGAGTCAACGTGTTCGGAGGCGATCCGGATATCGAACCACAGCGGCAGATCCATCTGCTCGCGCAGCGCCTGAACGCTGCCGATGGCCTGGATTTTTCCTGCGCTCATGATCGCGATGCGGTCCACCCGCTCCTGGAGCTCGGCAAGGATATGCGAGGTCACCACCATGGTGACGCCTTCGGCCCGAAGCCCGCGCAGGATCGTGTAGAACTCGCGGATCGCTTCGGGGTCGAGGCCGGTGGTCGGCTCGTCCAGAAACAGGATTTGCGGCCGGCCGAGCAAGGCCTGGGCAAACCCGAGACGCTGGCGCATGCCCTTGGAGTATTCGCGCACGCGTCGCCTGGCCGCGTCGATGAGGCCGACGCGCGCAAGGGCCGGGACGCAGTCCTGCAACGGCGCGCCCTTCAGCTTTGAAAAGAACTGCAGGGTCTCCAGTCCGGTCAGGTTGTCGTAGAACACGACATTTTCCGGCAGGTAGCCAATCTTGCGCCGCACCGCGCGAAATCCGCTGCCCGCCACCGGCGCATGGTCGATGAAGATTTCGCCCGAGGTGGCCGGAATCAGGCCGAGCATCATCTTGAACAGGGTGCTCTTGCCGGCGCCGTTGTGTCCGATCAGGCCGAACAGTTCGCCCCGCTGGACTTCGAGGTCGACCCGCTCCACCGCATGCACGGCGCCATAATGTTTGGTGACGGCATGTGCCGATATGACGGCTTCGGGTTTCGGGCGCGCGTCAGCGGCTTCCGGGATAGTGCTTTCCAAGCCAGTTTCTCCAGTTTTTTCTGTCGGGTTGCATGCGTGGGGCGGGGTCCACGATACTGGGCGCGCGCAGCAGCGGAAACTGCTGGCCCACCATGCGCAGGGTCTGCACGGCGGGACTGGCCAGCAGCAGCTTGGTCAGCGGATGTCGCCATGAGAGCCGGTCGACCAGATCGTTCGCCTCATAGGGTACGTCACCCGCACCGTCTCCGTTGCGGTCCCAGCCCAGATAATTACTCCAGTAGTTGCCGTCCTTGCCCCCCCACAGTTCATCGCGCGCCGCCACATAACGGACCTGCTCGCGGTTGCCGATGAAGTCGTTGCGCTCGACCTGATTGTTCTTTGAGCCGGCCCACACATGCATGCCCACGAGATTGTCGACGACCAGATTGCCGCGCAGGGTGTTGTACTCGGCATCGTAAATGAAGAACCCGCGGGCATTGCCGGCCACCACGTTGTTTTCGACCAGGGTGTCCTGGATGGTGCGCAGCATGATGCCATGATCGGAGTTGCCCCAGGCGCGATTATTGCGCACCACCTGATTGCGCACTTCCATCAGCGCGAGTCCGCCGCGGTTGAAGTAGACGTCGTTGTCTTCCCACAGGTTGTGGTAGGAATTCATGTAATGCGTGCCGTAGCGGCTGTGGTGCAGGCGGTTGCCGCGGAAGATCGCATGGTGCGAAACATCGACGTAGATCGCATCCCGCACGAAGCTGATCTGGTTGCCGATAATGCGCGCGCCGGTCGTGTTGTAGAGCTGGATGCCGTTGCCGCGCTGGGAGGAACGGTAATCGCGCTTGCCGGTGATGGTGTTGTTCTCGATACGCACGTCGTTGGCCTTCTCGATCCACAGCCCGAACAGGTTGTAGCTGAGAGCGCAGTTGCGCACCACGGCGCGGTGCGCGCCCGGCCGGATGTAGATGCCGGCATTCTGGTGCAGCAGGCTGTCTCCGGAATCGCGCACATTGATGCCGTCAATCACCACATCCTCGGCGGTGATGCGCAGGGTGTCGCCCGCGAGGCCGCCGCTTATCGTGGGGCGGTCGATGCCCTGCAGCGTCAGCGGCTTGTCGATCAGCAGGTTTTCCGCGTAGTGGCCGCGCTCGATGCGGATCACGTCGCCGGCGGCGGCGCGCGCGATCGCCGCGGCGATGGATTCGCCCGGCGCCACGGTGATTTCCGCAGCCGCGGCATTGCCTGCGGCCAGCAGGCAGAACAGGGCGGCGATCCGCTTCAGTCCGGCCATTTCAATACAGCCATTGCAGGGCGGGCAGGCCGCCCAGGTAGTCGAGCACGCCGGCGTGCTTCATGATCAGGAACAGGGCCGCGGCGATCAGCAGGTTCTTGAACGACACGTAGGCGGCCATGTCGGCCCAGGACGCCGGGCGCAGATTGCGTCCCCACCACGGACCATCCTTGACGTAAGGCTTGCAGCGCATGCGCACCGCCAGTTCGTACACGCTCCAGCCGAACCATCCGCCGAGCACGATGCCGGGGCCGACCTGTCCGGCTGCGCCGAGCACCCAGATCCAGCTTATCAGCGCCACCAGCGCGAAGGTGGTCGCCTGCAGCAGCACCGGCTGCCGGAACACCTTGCGGCTCCAGGGGAACAGGTGGTCGAACAGCTCCTGCCCGATGAAGGCGGGCAGGCTCGGCCGCGGCGCGGCGGGCGCGGCAACCGGAACGATGGGAATGTAGTAGCCGTCGGCGCCGATCGCGGTGAGCGGCTCGCCGGCCTTGGTGCGCCGCTTGCGCTCCTGCGCCAGCGGCGGGCAGGCGTGGGTGTCGTAATACAGCACCTGGCAGTCGAGGCACAGCAGGCATTCGCGCTGGTCGATGCGGCCGGAGGCGTCGATGGCCTGCGAGCCGCAACCAACCGCGCAGGCGGCGCAGGGCCCGCATTCCTGCTTGCGCTTGAGCCCCCACCAGCGGAAGGTGGAGGGAATCGCCAGCGCGGCGCCCAGCGGGCACAGGTACTTGCAGAACGGGCGCTCGAAAAAGGCCGCGGCGACCAGCAGCGCGGACCAGAAGGCGACGAAGGGCCAGGCGCGGTTCCACACGCCGACCAGGAAGGTGGTCTTGAAGGGTTCGATCTCGGCGAGCTTTTCGGCCAGGCCAATCGAGTAGAAGGATACCGCCAGCAGGCCGGCGAAGATGCCGTACTTGACCCATTTCAGCCGGTCGTGCCAGTGCTGCGGCAGCAGGTGGCGCTGATAGCGCTTGAGGCCCAGCTTGCCGGCCAGCTTGTAGACGATCTCCGACAGCGAGCCGTAGGGGCACATCCAGCCGCAGAACATGCCGCGTCCCCAGAAGAACACGGTGAAGAGGATGAATATCCAGAACAGGAACACGAAGGGGTCGGACAGGAACAGCTCCCAGCGCCACTCGAACAGGATGGCGTGGAACCAGGTCAGCACCTGGGTGATCGAGGGCACGGCCAGCAGGTAGAAACCGACGAAGCCGATCGAGGAGAGCCACAGCAGGTATTTGGGGATGTCCTTCCAGCGCTGGTCCTTGTGGGTGGAGCGCCGCACCAGCTTGTCGCGCAGCGCGTACACCGTGCCGGCGGCGGCGAGCCAGAGCGCGAACAGCACGATTTCGATCTTGCGGGATTTCCACACCGACACCCAGACCGCTTCCGGCTGGGCGGTCTTTTGACGCCCGCCTTCCAGATAACGGCCCGGAAGCCAGTATTCGCGCTCGAAGTTGACGAAGGTCCGCGCGCCCGTCTGGCGGTCCATCTTGTTGGCGAGAAACACCAGGTTCCAGGGATAGGCCGCGCTGAAGGTCGGCGAACGGACGATGAAGATGGCCGATTCGCTGTAGGCCGGCGCGCCGGCGGCCTCGATCCCGTACAGGGGCAGAAAATCCAGGTCGCGGAAGGTGAAGGTGTCCATGTCCTGGGCCACCTGCACGCGGTCGTAGATGCCGCCGCGGACGAAGCCCGAGCCCTTGAACGACTCCGTGCCCTCGGCGATCAGGAAAATGGCGTGCTCGCCGGGCGTAAGCCGCGCCATCAGGCTGTCGTAGCCGCCGTCGCCCAGCACGCTGCGGCCCACCGCCGGCGCATTGAGATAGCCGAAATGGATGTCGATGTAGGGCCGCGCGGCGCGCGGCATCCCGACTTCCGCGGCATCCACCCTGAGCCGCTGGACGCTGCCTTCCCTGACCAGCGCCGCCCAGTCGGCGCGCGTATCCAGCGCCCGGAATCTTGCCGGGAGGCGGACCGCCGCCTCGATGATGCCCACCTGTTTTGCCACCGCCATGCCGCTGCGCAATATGGTCTGGTTTTCGGCGATGACGGTTACGGTCGCCCCGGTGATCGCGTCCAGGCCGATCACCCCCTGCGCGGGCTTGCCCGCGCCGATCTCGATCCGGGTACCGATGAATTTTCCGAGGTACTGGTCGATGAAGCGGGTCAGTTCCGATTCGGGAATGCCCAGCAACAGGATCGGTTCGGAATGGCGCAGGATTTTGACCCCGGTAATGACGCCCTGGGTATCCATGCCGATCAGGCTTACCACCGGCTTGCCCGAATAGGCCGGGATGTCGACGATGTCGGTGGAGAGGAAGACGTAGCCGATCGTCTCGCGGCCGTTCTTTTCCGCCGTCGTATCCGGAGAATTCCGGTAAGCCTCGACGTAAGAAGGCTTGCCCATGCGGCGGGAAAAGCTGTCCGCGCCGGGCAAGACGTCCGCGCAGGGGACATACGCACAAAGATCGGGATCGGTGGACAATTGCGCCGGCAGCGGCGCCTCGTAGCCGCCGGCCATGACCAGGCCGGACGCGCAACACAGCCAGAGCGCCGTCAGGAGCCGGCGAAAAAAACCGGCGGGACGATTCGATAAAAACACGGCAGGGCCTACCCTCGGCACAGGAATATGTCCGCCGACGAAACGCCTGCGGAAGAAGATCCCCAGCCCGTTTGGGGGCATGGGGGGGCGCGACGCCGTGTCCATTCCCCCGCCTGCGCGGGAATGGACAGGGGCGGTCACGCCTCGACGATCATGCGGCTGCGCATTTCGAGGTGCAGTGCGTGACAGAAGTGGGTGCAATAGCACCAGAACACGCCCGGCTTGTCCGCCTTGAAGGTCACCGAGGCGGTTTCCTGCGGGTTGACGATGAAGTTGACGTTGTAATTCGGAATCGCGAAGCCGTGGGTCAGATCCTCGACCTTGTCGTGGTTGGTGAGGATCAGGGTCACCTCGTCGCCCAGCTTGACGCGGAACTCGCGCGGATCGAAGGCGGGCGCCTGCGAAATGATTTTCACCGTGACCTTCTTGCCGTCGCGGAAAACGCCGACGTCCTTGGCATCCTTGACCGCCAGCGGGAATTCGTCCATCGAATAGATTTGCTTGGTGCGGATGAGATCGCGCTTGAAGATGATGAAATCGTGCGGTTCGGGGCGCACCGGGTGATCCGCGACCATCACCATCTTGTCGCCGGAAATGTCGACCAGCTGCTCGTTCTCGGCATGCAGCGGGCCGACCGGCAGATAGCGGTCCTTGGAGAACTTGCAGCCGACCGCCAGCCACTTGCCGTCGGCGAACATCGTTTCCGACTGCGAGGCGTTGATGTGGCCGGGCTGGTATTGCACGTCGAGGCGGTCGACCACGTACTGCGCCTTGTTGTCGCCGGCATGGAACTTGATCGCGGCCTCGACGTTCCACTTGACGACCTGGCTGTCGAGGAACAGCGTGGTGTAGGCGTTGCCGCGGCCGTCGAAGGCCGTGTGCAGGGGGCCGAGGCCGATCTCGACTTCGGCGACGATGGCCTTGTCCGGGCTGTCCAGCTTGCCGTCGAACCAGTCGAGCATCTTCGACAATTCGATGACGGTGGCGGTGGGCGAGAGCTTGCCCGCGCAGATGAAGTACTTGCCGTCGGGACTGGCATTCACGCCGTGGGGGTTCTTCGGCACGCTGACGTAGGCGACCAGCGCGGTCTTCGGATCGGCATTGGCGGCGCGGGTGCCGTCGACCACCGGTACTTTGGAGTTGCCGTAGGTGCGGGTCTTGCCGGCCTTCACCGCCGCTTCGATGCGCGCGACGTTGAAGAAGAGGCAGGCGTCGCGCTCGGCCGACATCATGTTCTCGTAGCGGGCGCCGTTCTCGGTGTTGTACTGGTTGGTGGCGGCCAGCTTGCCGTCGTAGGAGGTGGCGGCGAGATCGCAGTTGCCGTCGATCAGCACCTGCCAGCGCACGTCCATGGTCTCGGCGTCGACGCAGGAGAACATCGAACGGTATTTTTCCGGCGCGTCGAGGTCGCGGCCGTCGTTGGGCAGCGGAACATGGAATTCGCTGCCGCAGAACACGCGCGTGGTGTAGTTGATCGCCGGATCGACCGGATCGCGCTTGTCCGGGAAGATGCCGTGGAAGCCCTGCACGTTGGGCAGTTCGGTGATCTTGTCGCAAATGAAATAATCCAGGCGGATGCGCGCGATGCGGCTGTTGATCTTGTCGTTGATCCAGGCGTAGCGGCCGTCGTAGTTGCCGTCCTTGTAGGAGGCGTGGGTGTGGTGGGTGTCGCCGACGGTGTATTTCAGGCTGCCGTCGGGCCTGGTGCCCATGATCTTCTTCGATTCATTGGTGATGCCCCAGCCGGTCAGCGCGTCGGGCACGAAGCAGGGCACGCGATGCAGTTCGCGGCCGGAGGGCAGGCCGAGCACGCGGAAATCGCCGGTATGGCCGCCGCTCCACAGGCCATAATAGGTATCGAGCTCGCCCGGCTTCAGATGCGTACTGGCGCCGGCGGCAGCCGGGGCGGACGCCGCGCCGGGCGCGCCGGCGCCTTCCTGCTTGCAGGCGGACAGGCCGACCGCGAGTCCCGCGCCGGACAGTCCAACCAATGCCGTGGTATTCAGAAATTTTCGACGGCCGAGGTCAGGCTGCGTGTCGAGTGTTTTCGTGTCGTCCTGTGTCATGATTGCGTGACTCCCTTTTGTTCGCTTGAATATTGCTACCGGTTTCAGCATCGGGGCAACCCCGGAAAGTTGAAAACTGACGGGAGCCCATGAGATAAACACACCGCGACAAATTGCCGCAGTCAAACTATAGCAAACTGGAAAACCGGATGGGTTAATCTGAACGGGGTGTGGCGAGAAACGCACGCACCGAATATGCAAGCATGACCCGAAATAGGTAGGGTAGGTATCGGCTATCTTATTGTTAGTAATGTTCTTTATGGAAACCAAAGGGTACGGATGCTGATCGCGGGCGCATTGGAGGTAGTTTTTCCAGAGTATGCACAGGAGCGCGTATGAACGTTAAACGCGGATTTCTGCAGCATTCATTGCTGCTCAAGCTGGGCGGGATGCTGGCGTTGATCGCCTGTTTCTCCATTCTTGGCATGGCCAGCTCGGGCATCATTGCCGAGTCGGTGCAGGGCAGCGGCGAAGCGATCAACCTGGCGGGCAGTCTGCGCATGCAGACCTACAAGATGACCAGCCTTGCGCTGTCGGCACGCCTGCCGGAGGGCGACGATGTCTCGGCGTCGCTCCGCAAGGCTGTCGATGCTTTCGATGCCACCCTCACCGATGCGCGCATCACCTCGGTGATGTCTGATCAAGTCGAAACAGAGCTTGCAAATAGTTATGTCGCGGTGCGGCAGACCTGGCAGCGGATGAAGCCGCGATTGCTGGAGGCGGCAAGTCGCAGCGGGCCCGCCGGGCCGGACAGCACGCCGCTGTTGCAGGACGTTTCGCTGTTCGTCGACGAAATCAACAACCTGGTCAAGCAGATCGAGCAGGATACCGAGACGAAAATCCGGATGCTGCGCATGGTACTGGGTGCGGCTTTGCTGATGACGCTACTGCTTGGCGCGCTGACCTTGATTTTGGCACGCAACGATCTGATCCTGCCGCTGCGCGACCTGTTGTCGTTTGCTGCCAACGTTGGGCGCGGCAATCTCGCGGCGCGCACCGAGCACACCGGCAGCGACGAATTGGGCCGCCTCGCCAAGGCCTTCAATCACATGGCAGAAGACCTCGCCAGGTCGTATCGGCATCTGGAAGCGCGGGTGGCGGAAAAGACCGCCGAGCTCACCATCGCCAACCGTTCGCTGGAGCTGCTTTATCACTCCATCGCCCGGCTTTATAACGGTCCGGTGGCACACGACACATACGCCATCCTGCTGAAGGATCTGGAAAACGTGCTGGGTGTCGGACACGGACAGGCCTGCCTGGTTGAGACCGGCGAGGATAAGGCACGGGTGATTGCCAGCACGCTGCGTCTGGAGAACGGCGATGCGGATATGTGCGGCCTGATGAGCTGCGCCGAGTGTATGGAACATGCCTCGCTGGACACGCATCCCATGCGGGATGGGCGGCGCGTGCTGTCGCTTCCGCTCAAGGACACCGAACACCACTACGGCGTGCTGCAACTGGAAATGCCGCCGGGCAAGGAACTCGCGCAATGGCAGACCCAGTTGCTGGATGCGCTGTCGCGCCATATCGGCATTGCGATCGGCACCGCGCGGCGCACCGAGCAGAGCCGCCGGCTGTCGCTGCTGGAAGAGCGCGCCGCGCTGGGGCGCGATTTGCACGACTCGCTGGCGCAGTCACTTTCCTACATGAAAATCCAGGTCAGCCGCCTGAAGCCGCTGATCGACAATCCGCAACGTGGCGACGAGGCCAGGGAGGTGCTGGAAGAATTGCGCGAAGGCCTCAATAGCGCCTATCGTCAGCTACGCGAGCTGCTGACCACTTTCCGCTTGCGCATCGAGGGCGAAGGGCTGCCGAGCGCGTTACAAGCCACCGTGGCCGAGTTCAGCAACCGCGGCGACATGCCCATCACGCTGGAGGTCCATCTGGCGGGCTGCAAGCTGACCCCCAACGAGGAAATCCACGCCCTGCAAATCGTGCGCGAGGCCCTGTCCAATGTGCTTAATCATGCACAGGCGCGCCATGCCCAGGTCAGCGTGAATTGCGACAGCGATGGCTCGGTATCGGCCATTGTCACCGATGATGGGGTCGGCATACATGCGGCCGCCGGCATGCACCATTACGGCATGGCCATCATGGAAGAGCGCGCGCAAAGTCTGGGCGGTCGGCTGATGGTTGAGAACCTGCCCGACGTGGGTACCCGCGTCACGCTTCACTTCACCCCGAGCATCCGGCGCGACGCGACCATTCCTATCCATTCGCTTCATGTAACCGAAAATCAATGACTTCATCCGCTCCCCAGACTCTCCTGATCGTTGACGATCATCCCCTGTTTCGCAAGGGCGTTATCCAGTTGATCCAGGCTGAACCGGCGTTCAGCTTCGTTGGCGAAGCCGCCAGCGGAAAAGAAGGCATTCAATTGGCGCATAGCCTGCGTCCGGACATGATTCTGCTTGACCTGAACATGAAGGACATGAGCGGGATCGAGGTGCTGAAAGCAATCAAGGATACCGAGCTTGATTCGCGCGTCATCATGCTTACGGTGTCGGATCATGCCGAAGACCTGATGGCTGCGCTGCAGGCCGGCGCCGATGGCTACCTGCTGAAGGACATGGAGCCGGAAGACCTGATGCGGCAACTGGGGGAGGCCGCGCATGGCAAGATCACCATCAGCGAAAGCCTGACGCAATTGCTGGTCACCTCCCTGCGCGAGAAAAGCCGGCCCACCAGCCTGTCCGCAGCCGGTCTGACCGATCAGGAAGGCCGCATCCTTGAACGCCTGATCGAAGGCAAGAGCAACAAGCTGATTGCGCGTGAGGTGGGCATTGCCGAGGGCACCGTCAAGGTTCACGTCAAGCATGTGTTGAAGAAACTCAACCTGCGCTCACGCGTGGAGGCAGCGGTTTGGGCAGATCGTTGCCGTCGCCAAACGAATTCTTGACGGCCATCGGCATGAAAGCCGCCTGGCTTTTCCGGTCCCTGATTGCCGGTTTTGTTTCATTGCGCCTATCCGGAAGTCCGGTTGTTTTCAAGCAGAAAACGAACGGAAACGGAGCGATGCAGACGCACCGTCTGCCGGGCGATTATTCAATACGGCTAAACAGGGCGCCAGGCCAATGCAATAATTGATGCGTACAGGACCCTTCAGAAATCCCTGAACAGGACGATTTGTCTATACAGCCTTTTCCCTGGAAGTCTCGCCTTTCATGAAATCCATCTTCCCGCTTGCGCTTGCCGGCATATGGCTGCTGGTGGCCGCTGGCCCCTGTCGAGCAGAAATGCCCGTACTCGTCCTCAACGACGTCAATGCACCGCCTTTCACGACCCACGATAACCAGGGGTTTCTCGATGCTGTCGCAGGGGAAGCCTTTCGCCGCGCGGGCGTCACGCTTCGCCTGGTGAAATTGCCCGCAGAACGTGGATTGATCAATGCGAACGCCGGAATTGATGATGGGGATTTGACCCGTATCGCCGGGCTCGATGCACAGTACCCGAACCTGGTCCGGGTGCCGGAAAAGCTGCTTGACTACGAGTTCACTGCTTTCAGCAAAAATGCTGTGCTGCCCGCGACATGGGATGTGCTGCGTGCTCGCCCGATCGGGCACATCCGGGGCTGGAAAATCTATGAGCATCAACTGGCAGGCGCTCCACTGGTCGTGTCGTCCGATGATGCTTCCCAGATGTTCCGTCAAATCCAGCTCAATCGTATTGAGGTCGCCTTGTATGAGCGCTGGCTCGGCCTTAGCCTGCTGAAGCAGGAGGGCATCAAAGGGGTTTATCCGTTAGAGCCTTCGTTCGCCAAGCGCGAAATGTTCATCTACTTGAACAAGCGTCATGCCGCGCTGGTCCCCAAGCTGGTTGAAGCCTTGCGGGCAATCAAGGCGGAAGGTCTGTACGACAGGCTTTACAGGGAAAAGGTGCTTTCGCTCGCCGCGACTGACGCAAAATGAATCGGAGTTCTTTCGCACATTCCCTGAAATCGCCGCTGGCGCGGCGGCTGATCATCGCCATGGTGCTGTTCAGCGCATCGGTCACGCTGCTGACGACAGGGTTTCAGCTCTATCAGGCGTTCCAGCGCAACATGGCTGGCGTCGAGGCGCAGTTTCAGCAAATCGAGGCGGTTCATCTTCCTTCGCTCACGCAATCCATGTGGGCTGTGAACAATCAGGAAGTCAAACTTCAGCTCGAAGGCATCATGCGGGCGCCCAATGTCGTGTATGCCGCGGTGAGCGATCGCAATGAATATCTTATGGAAGCAGGACGCCGCATTGATGGGCGGATGATTCAGCGTCGCCATGGCATGAAGTACACGCATCTTGGCCAGTCACGGGAAATCGGCACGCTAACCGTTGCGATTTCTCTCGACAATATTTACGCGCAACTGAGGCGCGATGCCACTCGCCTATTGCTGAACAACGCGCTCCATACCTTTTTGGTCGCGCTTTTCATCTTTGCGCTGTTTTACCGCCTGATCGCGCGCCATCTGGCAGCGGTTGCAGAACACCTGCGCAATGCCGATCCGGCGACGCATGCCACGTCATTCACCCTGGCGCGCGCGCCCGCAGCGCGACCGGACGAACTGGACATGCTGGTGAATTCGGTCAACGAAATGCAGGATAAAACCCGCGCCGCCCTTGGCGCCCTGAAGGACAGCAAAGCGCACGTCCGCCTGGTTCTGGACTCCACATCAGAAGCCATTTTTGGTACGGACACCCAGGGGATGTGCACCTTCGCCAATCCTGCCTGCCTGCGTATGCTCGGCTATACGCATGAGAACGAGCTGATCGGTAAGCGGATCCACGACCTGATCCACCACACTTATCCCGATGGGCGCCCTTATCCCGCCGAAGAATGCGCGGTCCGTCTGGCCACGCTTGCAGGACGTGAACATCACTGTAGCGAGGAAGTGCATTGGCGCGCCGATGGCACCAGTTTCCCGGCTGAATACTGGTCGCATCCGATGTACAAAGACGGCGTACTTGTCGGTTCAGTCGTCGCGTTCAATGACATTACCCAGCGCAAGCAGACTGAGGAAGCGCTTCATCAGCTTGCCTATTACGACAGCCTGACCTGCTTGCCTAACCGGCAGTTGTTCAATGATCGCCTGGATCAGGCGCTAGGCGATGCGAAACGGCGTCATCGGCTGGTCGCGCTGATGTTGCTGGACCTGGACCGCTTCAAGGTGGTCAACGACACCATGGGACACGAAGCAGGGGATGTCTTGCTGAAGGAAATATCTGAACGTCTGGAAAACAGCACTCGGGCCAACGACACAGTCGCACGACTCGGCGGCGATGAGTTCGCCCTGATTTTCACTGACGCAGGTGAAAGCAAGCACATTGCCCAGCTTGCGCAGAAGGTGCTCTCCCAATTTGAGGCGCCGGTCATGATTGAGGGCCGCGAGGTGTTCAGTGGCGCCAGCATTGGTATTGCATTCTATCCATCCGACACGGACAACGCGGAGGCGCTGCTTAAATTTGCCGATTCGGCCATGTATCACGCCAAGGAACTGGGCCGCAACAATTACCAGTTCTATTCCCATGAAATGACGGCCAGCGCGAACCAGCGGCTGCAAATGGAAACCGATCTGCGGCGGGCAATTAACCGCAACGAATTCGTATTGCATTACCAGCCATTGGTCGATGCGCGCACTAACCAGCCTACCGGAATGGAAGCCTTGATCCGTTGGCGCGACCCCTCCGGACAATTGATTCCCCCGCTTCAGTTTATTCCCCTGGCTGAAGACACCGGACTCATCGTGCCGATAGGGAAGTGGGTGCTCGAGACCGCTTGCGCGCAGTTAAGGCAGTGGCACGATGCCGGCCACCCGGCGCTGACCCTGTCTGTTAACGTCGCCACACGTCAACTACGCGATGAGACATTTGTAGAAACAGTCCGCCAGGCCATACAAACATCCGGCATTCCACATCGGTCGCTCGAGCTTGAAATCACCGAAAGCATCCTGCTTGAAAATAGTGAAGACACCCTCGGCACGCTCAACGCATTGAAGCAGCTGGGCGTCACCCTGGCGATCGATGACTTTGGAACAGGCTATTCCTCGCTCAGTTACCTCAAACGCTTTCCGATCGACCGTGTCAAAATAGACCGCTCATTTGTACGCGATCTGGCTTCCGACTCCGATGATCTGGCCATCGTCAGAGCAATCATCGCACTTGCCCATGCCATGCAGCTTACGGTGATTGCGGAAGGCGTGGAGACTGAAGCGCAATTGGCATTGCTGCAAAGCGAGGAATGCCACGATTATCAAGGCTATTTCTTTGCCCGGCCGATGGATGCTGAAAGCGTTTATCAGAATTTGTTGTCGCGGCAGCCCGATCTGCCGGCCGTCGAGGTGAAACATACACAACAGCATGACTGAAGACGAAAACTACATGCGCGCCGCGCTGGAACTGGCCCGGCAGGGCCGGGAAGCGGGCGAGGTGCCGGTGGGGGCGCTGGTGGTGTGCCGCGGCGAGGTGGTCGGGCGCGGCTACAACCAGCCGATTTCCAGCCACGACCCCACGGCGCATGCCGAGGTGATGGCGCTGCGCGATGCGTCGGCGCGCATGGCGAATTACCGGCTGGTGGGCTGCACCTTGTATGTGACGATGGAGCCCTGCGTGATGTGCGCGGGGGCGATCCTGCATGCGCGGGTGGCGCGGGTGGTGTACGGTGCAAGGGAATACAAGACCGGTGCGCACGGCAGCATCATCGACGTGTTTGCCGAGCCGCGTCTCAACTACCATTGCGACATCGCGGGCGGCGTGCTGGGGGACGAATGCGCAGCGATGATTTCGGGGTTTTTCGAGGCGCGCCGCCAGCAAAAAAAGGAGGGGGTGCAATGAACAATCTGATTATCGAGATAGACATGCGCTTGCAGCAGTTGTACCTGTGGGAGTCCTATCCGGATGGCGATATCCTGATCCGGCAGTATCCGGTTTCCTGCGCGAGCAACGGGGCAGGGCAGCAAAACGGCAGCTATTGCACCCCGCTTGGGCGGCACCGCATCGCCGAGAAAATCGGCGTTGGGGCGCCGCTGTTTTCCGCGTTCAAATCACGCCAGCTCACCGGCGAAATCTGGACCCCGGAACTGGACGCGGCCAATCCGGGCCGCGACTGGATTTTGACCCGCATCCTGTGGCTGGAAGGCCTGGAGCCGGGCAGGAACCAGGGCGGCACGGTGGATACGCATAATCGTTATATCTATATCCACGGCACCCACGAGGAACACAAGATCGGCACGCCGGCCTCGCATGGCTGCATACGCATGAGGAATGCGGACGTGGCGGAGCTGTTTGATCTGGTTGAGGTGGGTACCGAGGTGCGGATCGGATGAGTTGCGGGCGTGCGTGAAAAATCTGGCGGTTGTGTACATGGACCGCCGATTTGAACGCAGGCTCGCGCAGGCGTGTGCCATCCCGGCATGATTGCTGTGCTTGCGGAGGCCGGGAAGGGTGCGGGGGCTCTTGTATTGCTTGCCGCAGGCCGTAGCGTTTTGCTCAAACCGTTATTGGCAGCCCATCGTTAAGCTTGAGCCAGCCATGGGCGATGCGGTAAATAAACCAGACAAACGCCACGCCCCACACGAGCCAGCCGACCAGGATGAACCAGGTGGCTGCGCCGACAATAAACCACAACAGGCCCCACCAGAAAGTTCGTATCTGCCAGGTAAAGTGGCTTTCCAGCCAGGTGCCTCGGGTTTCTTCCCGTTTGATGGTGTTGAGGACGATGGCCACGATGGCGGTGACGCCGGAAAACAGCGACAGCGCATAGAGTGCGTAAATCACGGCGCTCAGGGTTTTCAGGCTGTCGAGCCTGGGGTCGTTGCCGGGGGGCGTGTCCATATTCAGCTCCGGGCCTTTTCGTAGATCGGCATCATTTTCGGCACCAGCGCGTTGAGCGCCTGGATGCGGTTGTCCGGCGCCGGGTGGGTGCTGAGAAATTGCGGCGGGCTGTTGCCGCTGGCGGCGCCCATTTTTTCCCACAGGCGCACGGCAGCACGCGGATCGTAGCCGGCGCGGGCGGCGAGCTCAATGCCATAGCGGTCGGCCTCGGATTCACCGGCGCGGCTGTTGGGCAGCGTTAGCGCAATGTCGGCCACCGCTCCCAGCGCGGACAGGTCCTGTCCGGCGACGATGGAGCCGAGCATCAACCCGCCCTGCATCGCCATGGCGCGCGACATGCGCTCGCGGCCATGGCCCAGCAGCGCGTGGGAAATTTCGTGCCCCATGATCTGCGCGATTTCGTCGTCGTTGAGATTCAGCTTGTTGACGATCCCGGTGTAGATCGCCATCTTGCCGCCGGGCATGCACCAGGCGTTGAGCGTGGGCTCGTCGATCACCGCGACCGACCATTTCCAGTCGCGGCTGGGCGGATACATCAGCCTGGCCTCGGCGATCAGACGGTCGGTGATGCGCTTGACGCGGTTGTTCAGCGCCGCATCACGGCTGAGCTTGCCCTTTTTTTCAGCCTCGCTCAGCGTGCTTGCATAGGCCTGGGCCGACGAGGCTTGCGCCTGCTCTTCGGACACCAGCACCAGCTGCTTGCGGCCGGATACCGGGTTTTCCTGGCAGCCCGTCAGGCTGGCGGCGAGCAATGCGGTGACGACGAGGGTGCGTTTCATGGGTATGCCTTTCCCGTTAATCAAATCCCGCGCAAGAGTTCGTTGATGCCGACCTTGGACAGCGTCTTTTCATCGACCTTCTTCACGATTACCGCGCAATACAGACTATAGCTGCCATCCTTGGACGGCAGGTTGCCGGACACCACCACCGAGCCGGCGGGCACGCGGCCGTAGGTGACTTCGCCGGTTTCGCGGTCGTAGATCTTGGTGCTCTGGCCGATGTAGACGCCCATCGAGATGACGCTGTTGTCCTCGACGATCACGCCTTCGACCACCTCGGAGCGCGCGCCGATAAAGCAGTTGTCGCCGATGATGGTGGGGTTGGCCTGCACCGGTTCGAGCACGCCGCCGATGCCGACGCCGCCGGAGAGATGCACGTTCCTGCCGATCTGCGCGCAGGAGCCGACGGTGGCCCAGGTGTCGACCATGGTGCCTTCGCCGACGTAGGCGCCGATATTGACGTAGGAAGGCATCAGCACCACGTTCTTGCCGATGTAGGAACCGCGACGGGCCGCAGCGGGCGGCACCACGCGAAAGCCGCCTTCGCGGAAATCGCGGCTGTTGTAGTCGGCGAACTTCGACGGCACCTTGTCGTAATAATTGGTGTAACCGCCCTTGATGAAGGCGTTGTCTTCCAGACGGAACGACAGCAGCACCGCTTTCTTGATCCACTGGTGGGTGATCCAGTTTTGACCGTCACCGCCTTGATCAGTGCAGCGCTCGGCTACGCGCAGTTCGCCTTTGTCGAGCATGTCGATCACCGACATGACGGCGTCCTTGAGCGTGGCGTCGGCGTTGCGCGGGGTGATGTCGGCACGGCGCTCGAAAGCGTCTTCAATGATGTTCTGCAGGTCTTGCATGGTGTTTCCTTGCGTTGATGAATAGGGGGTGATCAGGGCACTGCACAGTAATTTTTCGAGCCCCGGCCGGCCAGTACGCCGGGGATGTCGGGATGCCCGCGCAGGCGTTCGACGATGCGGATGTACTCGGGCTCGGGTACGGCGATGCCGAACGATATATCGACAAAGCCGTCCCCGCGCAGCGAGTAGGAGACGTTTTCCATGTTCTCGTCGAACAGGATGTTGGTGACGGCGTCTTCCGACTCGGACTGCCCGGCGAGGGCGGTGAGCGAGGCGAATGCGAGCAGGGCGGACACAAGTAGTTGGCGCATGGTTCTCCTTTCAGGTCAGCGCATCGTACAAAAATCGGTATCGACCCGGACGTGGGTCAGGCGTTTCATCTGGAGGCGCCCACGAAACGGACGATGCGCTCGGCCGCCTCGACGCAGGCGGGGAGGCTGTCGACCAGCGCAATGCGGACGAAGCCCTTGCCCGGGTTGACGCCGCCGGCGTCGCGCGCGAGATAGCTGCCGGGCAGCACGGTGACGTGCTGCGTTTCATACAGGCCGCGCGCGAATGCAGTGTCGTCGCCGCCCGGCACGCGCGCCCACAGGTAGAACGCGGCGTCGGGCGCGTCGAAAGCCAGCACGTCCTTCAAGAGCGGCATCACGGCGGCGAACTTTTCGGCGTATTGGCGGCGGTTTTCGATCACGTGCGCCTCATCGTTCCAGGCCGCGATGCTGGCAGCCTGCACCACCGGGCTCATCGCGCTGCCGTGGTAGGTGCGGTAGAGCAGGAAAGCCTTCATCAGCGCGGCGTCGCCCGCCACCATGCCCGAGCGCAGACCGGGCACGTTGGAACGCTTGGACAGCGAGTTGAACACGATCAGGTTTTTGAAGCCGCGGCCGAGCTGCTGCGACGCGGTGAGCGCGCCGAGCGGCGGCTGCCCGTTAGCCGCTTTGGACTCAGCGTTCGCTCCCTCTCCTGCGAGCGGGAGATTACCAGCGACTTGCCCGCTTGCGGGCTTAGTCGAATGGTTAGTCGTTTCATCAGGGTTGGGGTGAGGGAAATAGATTTCCGAATAGCACTCGTCGGCGGCGATCGCAAAGCCATGCGCATCGGACAGGTCGAATAATTCTTTCCAGTCGGCAAGCGACATCACCTTGCCGGTGGGGTTGCCGGGCGAGCAGACGTAGACCAGGTTGACTTGTTCCCACAGGTCTTCCGGCACTCGCGACCAGTCCATTTTGAAGTCGTTTTCCGGCAGGGTGTTGAGGAAGAAGGGGCGGGCGCCGGCCAGGAGCGCCGCGCCTTCGTAGATCTGATAAAACGGATTTGGTGAAATGATGACGCGGCGGCCGTGGCGGCTCGAATCGACGCTGGCCTGGGCAAACGCGAACAGCGCTTCGCGCGAGCCGTTCACCGGCAGCACCTCGGTCGCCGGGTCGAGCTTGACGCCGTAGCGCCGTTCCGCCCACGCGGCAATCGAATCCCGCAGCGCATCCGAGCCCTGAGTGATGGGATAATTCGAAAGCCCCGAAAGGCCCGCGACCAGCGCATCCTTGATGAACTGCGGCGTCGGATGCCTGGGCTCGCCGATCGACAGGTTGATCGGCGCGCGTTCGGGATTCGGCGTCACCCCCGCGAACAGTTCGCGCAGCTTTTGAAACGGGTAGGGGTGGAGTTGGTCTAGACGCGGGTTCATCGCAGCACTGAGTTTTTTCAAGCGAATTTAACGAAGCTCCACATTATAAAGCCCCATGCCCTCAATTCCCTTGCAGCGCACCCTTGCCGTCAGCAGTCTGGTTTACGCCGCCACCCTGTGGGGGCTGGTCTGGTATCCCTATCGGCTGCTGAACGAAGCGGGCGTGGGCGGCATTGCATCCAGCTTCATCACCTATGCAATCCCATTGTTGCTGCTGGGCTGGCTGCATGGCCGGTCGCTGCGCAACGCGCGCGGGCACTGGCTGTGGCTCGCGGCGCTGGGGCTGGCGGCGGGCTGGACCAACCTGGCCTACGTGCTGGCGGTGCTGGAAGGCGAAGTGGTGCGCGTGCTGCTGCTGTTTTATCTGTCGCCGTTGTGGACGGTGCTGTTCTCGCGTTTTTTGCTGCACGAAAAACTCAACCGCGCCGGCTGGGCGGTGATGGCGCTGGCCGCCGGCGGCGCGCTCGCCATGCTGTGGCAGCCCGGCGAATGGCCGCTGCCGGCCAACCGTGCCGAATGGCTGGCGTTGTCGGCGGGGATGATGTTTGCCGCCAGCAACGTCATCAGCCGCCATCTGGGCGGCGTGGCCGAAGGCGCCAAGGTGGTGTCGGTGTGGGTGGGCGTCGCGATCCTGACCGTGATCGGCCTGCTGCTCAAGCCGGACGAACTCGATTTTGCCGCGAATGCCGAGGCCGTTACCTGGCTGCTGCTGATCGGCGTCGGCCTCGCCATCGGCAGCATGACCTACGCCGTGCAATATGGCCTCGCGCGCGTGCCGGCCAATCAGGCTATCGTCATCTTTTTGTTCGAACTCGTGGTCGCTGCCGTGGCCGCCTATTTCCTGTCCAGCGAACGCATGGGCGTGCAGGAATGGATCGGCGCCGCCATGATCATCACCGCCAGCCTGTTTTCCGGCCACATGGAAGACGATCAATTGAAGGAGAAATCCCGTGTCTGATGTCACCGCGCTGCTGCACGCCGGCCTGCTCGTGTCCGATCTGGCGCGCGCCAGGGCTTTCTATGAATCGGTTGTGGGTTTGCGGCTTTTTCCAAACCGTCCCGAACTGCCTTACCCCGGCGAATGGTACGAACTCGGCGGCGGCCAGCAACTGCACCTGATGGGTCTGCCCAATCCCGACGCGGCTTCGGTCCGCCCCGAGCATGGCGGCCGCGACCGCCACATCGCGTTGGGGGTAAAAAACATGGAGGCGCTGAAAGCACGGCTCGATGCCGCAGGCGTGAACTATAGCGTCAGCAAATCCGGTCGCGCGGCCTTGTTTTGCCGCGACCCGGACGC
>NCIF01000007.1:0-1194 GCA_002256785.1 Hydrogenophilales bacterium 17-61-9 | reverse complement strand
ACGCGAATACCCTGGAGTTTGTCGAGGTCGGCTGATCGGATGGCCTTGACGACATTGCGCGAAGACAAGCCGATAGCCGGCGGTGCAAGGCGTTTGGCACGCTAGGCCGATCGCCGTATGGAACGGAAATCGGTGATCGCGCTATTCGGTTTGGTTTAACCCCTTGTTGGGCGCGTCAGGGTTTGGGCGGGGATTCATTGAAAGCGCTGCGAGCCATCGCGCGCCAGTAATGCCGATCCATAGGCCGCTTCGGTGCGGGCGGCTTGGGGTCGATTTTTTCGCTGACCCTGCGCGAATGGGCCGGGGCGGCCATGATCATCGCCAGCAGCCTGTTTCCCGGCCACCTGGAACACAAAGAGGAACATGCATAGCCATTGCTTTACGCTCGCTTATTTACACGACACAATGCGATAAGACGCTGCCCGGGTGGGATTATCAGGTGTTCGGACTGCGGTTTCCAAAGCTGGGGTTGTTGGCCATAAGGGGAGATAAATGACTACATGCAAGGCGTTTTGCATTTCGGTGCTGTGCTCTTTCACGCTCATCAGTTCCCATGCAAGCCATGCGGCAGAAGCGGCATCAGGGGCTAAGAAAGCCGATACACCGCCAGCCCAGAATTTGGCTTTTGAAGAGATTGAACTGGACAGCCTGGATACCACGGGATTTTTTTCCCGGAAGCCGGTAAAAATAAAAGGCTATCTGCTCAGGGCGAGAGGGGCCGGCAAGTCGCCTGGCGCCGTGCTGGTTCCCGCCTGTAACGGTTTGCTCTCGGGTGACGGAAAGAACATTCGGATCAACTATCGCAAGATGGCGCGGCACCTGAATGGCCTGGGCATGACAGTGCTGCTGATCGATGGCTTTAACCCTCGTGGGTTCACGGAAATCTGCACTCAATCGGGCAAGTCGAGATCGATCGATACCCTCGTCCGGCTGAAGGATTCTTTTGGCGGACTCTTGTATCTGCGCAGCCGCGACGACATGATTACCGACAAGGTGTTTTTGGTGAGCTGGGGCGCTACCGGCAGTTTTCAGGCGATGAACAAGGGATCGCCTTACGCTGAAAAAGCGGGCGCCGGGTTCACGGCTGCGATCATGTTCTATCCCGAGTGCGACAGAGTCGATGGTCAGTTCGCGCCTTATGCACCGATCCAGATGTTTGTCGGCGAAAAAGATACCTGGAACCCGGCCTCTGCC
>NCIF01000272.1:1082-2114 GCA_002256785.1 Hydrogenophilales bacterium 17-61-9 | reverse complement strand
CAGCCGTTCCGCCAACGCGCTCCCGGCTTCGACCGGGGTGTCCGGCATGAACACGATGAACTCCTCGCCGCCCCAGCGCGCCAGCACATCCTCCTGGCGAACGCGTTGCCGGAGCGCGTTGGCCACGGCTTTCAGCACCTCGTCACCGATAGCATGGCCATGCGCGTCGTTGATCTGCTTGAACCGGTCGATGTCGAGCAGCATGACCGAGGTGGCGAGGCCATGACGTTGCGCATGCGCCCACAGCGGGCTGGTCTTGTCGTAAAAGGCGCGACGGTTATCGAGCCCGGTCAGCGGGTCGAGCTGCGCCAGTCGCTCGGCGAGCAGCCGTTGTTCCTGGCCGGCGCGCATCTGGCAGGCCAGCGCCAGCGCCAGCAGGGTGGCGTCGAACAGCATGCCGATTTCGACCGCGCGGAAGGTCCAGCTGTTGTGCGGGATGAAGCCCCAGGTCGACAGCGCGGTCAGCACGGCACCGACCATGGCGGCCAGGGCGGCGAGCAGAAAATAGCGCGCAGGCTTTTGGCCGGCACGCACCGCAAAAACACCCAGCGCGAGCATGAGGCCGGAAAACAGCAGCGCAAAGCTGAAGGCCACCAACAGGGCAGCGATCTGACTGCCGAGCAGAATGGCGAGGCCGAGCAGGGCGCCACCTGTGATGCAAAACCCCAGTACGAAACGGTGAACGCGCAGGCAGCATGAACGCAGCTCGAGAAAGCGGATGGCGAACAGCAGGCCGCTGATGCCGAACGCCAGCATCAGGATGGGATTGGACCACTGTTGCCAGCTCAGCGATTCGGGCCACAACCAGGCGAAGCCGTGGCCGGTGTAGGCGACGTTCATGGCGATGAACATCGCCAGATAGACCGCGTAGCGCAAATAGCGCGAGCTGCGCAGGCTGAAATAAAGGATGGCGTTGTAGGCCATCAGGGCCAGCAGAAAACCGTAGACGATGCCGTAGCTCAGTTCCTGCCTGGTCTGTCGCAACCGCGAGGCATCCTGGCTCAACAGATAAATCGGCACCACCATGGGATC
>NCIF01000272.1:0-957 GCA_002256785.1 Hydrogenophilales bacterium 17-61-9 | reverse complement strand
GCGGAGGTACACCTCGCTGAGGCCGGGATCGAAAACCTGCGGCACCACGAAATAACGGCTCGCCAGCGGACGCTGCGAATACGGCAGCCGATCGCCGAGTTGCGCCTTGGCGATCGTATGGTCGTAGCGCCGAACATAGACATCGACCCGATCGAGCCAGGCGGTCTCGATCGACAGCCGCCTCGGCACGGGAGCATTGCTCGGGTTGTTCACCGCAAAATAAATCCACACCGGCTTTGCGCCGATGCCGAAATTCAACACCTGGCTTGTGCCGGGCAAAAACTTGCCGCCATGGCGGGCGGCCGCCGCTTCGGCCAGCGTGAGCCGCCCACCCGTCTCCTGAAAAAAAGCAGTGGAACGGCCGATCGCAGACGGGTCATCCGCAAGAACGGACACCGACGCAGCCAGCGCGGACGCACCGACCAACATGGCCAGTACGCCGATCAGCCAGCGAAGCGAGCGGTACACGAGCAAAGGCTAGATCAGGATGACACTCAAACCTTGCGGTACACCTCGGCACCCTGCTTGACGAATTCCACTGCCTTGATTTCCATCCCTTTGGCCAGCGCGTCGGCTTCGTTCAAGCCTTCCTTCGCCGCGTACTCGCGCACGTCCTGGGTGATCTTCATCGAGCAGAAGTGCGGGCCGCACATCGAACAGAAATGCGCGACCTTGGCCGATTCCTTGGGCAGGGTTTCGTCGTGGAACAGCTTGGCCTTTTCGGGATCGAGGCCGAGGTTGAACTGGTCGTCCCAGCGGAATTCGAAACGCGCTTTCGACAAGGCGTTGTCGCGAATCTGCGCGCCGGGGTGGCCCTTGGCGAGGTCGGCAGCGTGCGCAGCGAGCTTGTAGGTGATGATGCCTTCCTTCACATCATCTTTATCCGGCAGGCCGAGGTGCTCCTTCGGCGTGACGTAGCAGAGCATCGCGGTGCCGTACCAGCCGATCATCGCAGCG
>NCIF01000181.1 GCA_002256785.1 Hydrogenophilales bacterium 17-61-9 | reverse complement strand
AGGCGTGTGAACACCGGCTTTGCGCCAGCCACGGCGGTAGAGTGCAAGGCGTGGCAGCCAAGCGGGTAGCGACTGAATCCGTGGGTAACGGTAAGGGGGTAGCAGTACACCCCGTCTCCGGTCTTGAACTGCCCCTTGAAGTCGGCGCACCAGACGTCGTTCGGGGCAAGAATCTGGCTGCTGGGTTTGCCAGGATGACCGATATGCCGACGCCGGGGTTTCTTGGGTACCAGTCCGTTGCGACTCAGGATGCCACACACGGTGGAGCGGCCCGGCAAGTCCCAACGTGGGTAACGCTTGTGTAGCAGGGGCAGGAGTTTCTTGGCACCCCATGATGGATGATGGTGACGGGCATCGAGGATGGCCTCGACGATCTCCGGTGCGGTTTCATTCGGGGAACACCGTGGTCGGCGGGAGCCTTCCTCAAGTCCTGCAGGTCCACAGCGTATATATCGGTCTATCCACTTGTAACCCGTCTTGCGACTCACACCATAGAGTTCGCACAGCTCGGTGACGCAAAGCAGGCCACGCAGATAGTCGGCAATAAATTGGGTTCTCTGGTCCATAGATGACGTTTGACTCCACGGCATAGGGCACCTCCTTCGGTACCCTTCAGTGTATGACGTCATATAACACTGCGCTCCAATAGACGCTAGCCGAATTTAGGGCGGAATGAATGGCTGTTTTCACCGGAATACGCAGCCGGACTACATCGACCATTGCATGAAGGGAATTAGTTCGTGAAGACAGTGACGATCGACCTCGAAAATTGCTACGGCATCAGGAAGCTACAGACAACCTTCGACTTCTCGAAGACAAAAGCCTGCGCAATCTATGCGCCGAACGGTTCGATGAAGTCTTCGCTGGCACAGACTTTTCAGGACATCGCAGACGGCGTTGCATCCAAAGACCGAATATTCCCAGCGCGCGCGAGCCAGCGCGTCATCAGGGATGAAACCGGTACCGATTTGCCGAATGAAAGCGTCCTAGTTGTTCGCCCTTATGACGAAGCCATGAAGAATTCAGCAAAGACCTCAACGTTGCTTGTCAATCCGGCACTGCGCAAAGAGTATGAAACCCTGCATGCGGAAATCGACATCGCAAAGGGCGCGCTGCTGAAGGCTTTGAAGGAGCAATCAGGTTCAAAGAAAGACTTGGAGAAGGAGTTGTCATCCACGTTCACAGCGCGGGAAGACCAATTCTATATTGCACTGAACCGCATTAAGGATGAAGTCGAGGCACAGCCAGACGCACCGCTTGCCGGTGTCCCCTACGACGTGATTTTTGACGACAAAGTGCTTGGTTTCCTGGCCACCAAGGATTTCAAGACTGCAATTGAAGAGTACATCAAGAAGTACAACGAACTCCTAGCAGCCTCCACGTATTTTAAGAAGGGTACCTTCAACTACTACAACGCGACGACCGTCGCGAAGCAGCTCGCTGACAACGGGTTCTTCGAGGCAAAGCATACGGTCAACCTAAATGCCGACGCGAAGCTTGAAATCAATAGCCAGAAGGAACTTGAAGACCTGATTGCCAAAGAGAAGGATGCGATTTCAAACGACAAGGATCTCAAGAAGAAGTTCGCAGAGATCGATAAGCTGATTCAGAAGAATGCCACCGTTCGAGATTTCGAGGCCTACCTATCGAGCCACGAGGAGCTGTTGGTTCGGTTGTCGAACATGCCTGCCTTCAAGCAGGAAGTGTGGAAGTCCTACATCAAAGCCAGGTTTGAGCTTTATCAGGATTTGCTAGCTAAGCACCAGGCGGCTGAGGCCCGACGCAAACAGATTGAGGATCAAGCGGCTAAGGAACGCACTCAGTGGGAAGAAGTGATCGACATGTTTAACGACCGCTTCTTCGTGCCCTTCAAGCTGGAAGCCACGAACCGTCTGCCTGTAATCCTGGGCCAAGAGCCGATGCTCAGTCTTGGCTTCACCTTCCAGGACGGCGCAGACACTGCCTCGGTGGACCGTACCGCGCTCATGCAGGCGCTGAGCACCGGCGAAAAAAAGGCGTTCTATGTTCTCAACATCCTGTTCGAAGTCGAAGTCCGGAAAAAAACGCATCAGGAAACGCTGATCATCGTTGATGACATCGCAGATTCGTTCGACTACAAGAACAAGTACGCAATCATCCAGTACTTGATGGAGATCGCGGAAGACCCACATTTTAAGCAAATCATCCTGACTCACAACTTCGATTTTTACCGAACTATCCAGAGCCGCTTCGTCAAATATTCAGACTGCTATATGGCATCGAAGTCGGCGACGGGTGTTTTGCTTGAGCCGGCTTCTGGCATTCAAAATGTTTTCGTCAAAGACTGGAAGCCAAGCTTTTCCACCGAACCCAAGAAGAAGATTGCCTGCATTCCTTTCATGCGCAATCTGATTGAATACACCCGGGATGCGACCGATGTTAGCTTCCTCAGGCTGACATCGCTTTTGCACTGGAAGGTCGATTCCGCGCAGATCACGATTTCTGATCTGGACGATATTTACAACGACCTATTCTCCCAAAACATCACGTCGGCCAATAGCGCCGCAACGGTGATATCACTCATTGAGCATGAAGCCGGTGAATGCCTCAAGGCGGCCGATGGCATTAACTTTGAAAACAAGATCGTGCTGGCCATTGCCATTCGTCTTGTTGCCGAGCAGTTCATGGTAACGAAGATCAATGACCCGGCATTTGTGGCCGGAATCGATTCCAATCAAACGACACGGCTGCTGAGAAAGTTTCGCGAGTCTTTTAACGCTGAAGTGGCGACGATCAATGTTCTACAGCGCGTGGCCCTAATGACGCCAGAGAACATTCACCTAAACTCATTCATGTACGAACCAATTCTGGACATGTCAGACGGACATCTCAGGAAGCTGTACGGCGAAGTCAAAGCACTCGTCTGAGCGGTGGATTTTTCCACCAATTGGCCTATTTTACAGTTGGTCCGCGATCAAAAACCAACAATTTACAACTCACAACTTGCTAATGCATTTCAATTTTTGATTCACCGCTGGATTTGTCAAACATGGTGATCACTTCAAAGTTGTCGTCATAAATCTTCTCGACAGCTTCGAAAGCTTGAATTAAAGCTTCTTTCTGGATAACACCCTCGTCGTCGGAGATTATTTTCTGCTCTATCTTTGCATTGCTTGCCAGTAATGAGTAACGACCGTCGTCGAGTGCATGTACTGCTCCTGATATAGCAACGATCAAGCCGAAGACGCGTCGCCCTATCTTAGTTGTGGTCATCCAGACGCAGGCAGTCGGTTTGGTATTTTCATAACCTTCCCCTTGTACCGAGAAGTCACACCTGAATAGGGCGGGGTCAGCATCGATCACTGAGTAGAATTGGATGATCGAGTCAGCAAAGTGTGCCATTTCTTCAAGCGACACTTGGATGGATTCGTTGACTTCGAAGAAGCCGCAGATCTTATGAGCAGTATTGAGGGCTTCAAGCACCTTGTTATATTCGAATGGCTGGTCTTGCGCATTGAGCGCAAACTCCATCGTGTCCATTTCGCTAAGTGACAGATCAACGAAAATCTTCTTCGCGGATGAAGTGATGAGGTGCATCAAGCGAATGACATCTCGGAACTGGTTGATTGGAAGTCTCACACCAGCGCCTGCGTTGATTCTGTATTCGGACGCCCCGGTGAAAGGATTCATGTTGATGTCGAAGCAGTCAGCCTCGATCCGGACTTTCACCAATTCTTTTGGGACTATTGCATTCAGCGGTGAGGAATAAAATCTGCAAGGAAAGGTCAGCCCGGGGGACAGTCTGTCTTCTCGAAAGCGAATGGTACCTGTAGCTGTTGGCTTGAGGTCAGGCATTTCGAGCTTGCCTTCGGCACTGTCGATCATTGGAGATTTGCTCATGATGCCGAAGCGAGTGTGAAAGCCTTTGAATTTCGATATCTGAGCCGATTGCTTCAGGCCAATTGAGACATCGATAAGATCGATCAGGTTTTCCTTTCCCTCTGTACTGATAGTGATCTGCGCAAATCCGTTCTCGAAGCCCGTAGATTCCAGATGCCGGCTTTTGTTGGCTAGGTATGCGCTCATTCCATTTGACACATACTCCTCTATCATTTGTCTCAAAGAATCCCCTGTGAGGGAGGGTACTTCATGCTCTAGGCCATAGTGAACAGTCAATGAGCGCTTGTGGTGGTCAAAGAGTTCGGAGGCGCTCTCTAACTCGTGAATCCGTTTCAACGTCTTCGAAATCAGGCCCTCATCGACGTGAACCAAGTATGCTCGTTGGGCTACGTCCTGCCCATCAAATTCGATGAAGATGAAAAATGCAGGCATTGGCGCAGTGATGAGCCGGCGCAAGTTCGACAGTTTGATTGGTAGTTTTCTGTCGGTTTTGTCCGTTGCCTTGACTTGGATCTTGCACTCGATAGCAGGGGCGTGAAGCTGAGTTGGGTCTGTGCTTTTTGCAAATGGAAACTCAACAATGAAGTCCCAACCTGTTCTATCCAAATACGATCCGTTAGCTGTGAGACCTGCCTGTCCGCACCACAGACTGAACGTGCTCTCACCCATCTGGCCAAGGTCTCTCATTTTCGGTTTCTAGGGTGTTGATCAAAATTGTGATGTTAAGCAAGTCTACCGGCTATGTCTGCAACCAGCACGACACCAATCATTCAACCCAGCTAGCGCCACCGGCCGCTTCAGGCCGATAACTTGCCTTTCATGCCAACCCTAAGACCGGCAGCTTTCTGACCTACACCTGCCGCACAGTAACGCTTTTCCCCGCCTAGTCAGTGTCTTTTCATGGCCGGTAGTGACGGTTGATCTAATGCTCCCCAAAATAGCCTCTGAAAAATGATGCTTGCATCCAATGACTGCAATGCGGCAACGTCACCCAATAGGTGCTCTCGGTCATTTTGAGACACTGCATGGGTTTGACGGTCAGGCCTGGTCATCTCTTCGACGTCAATCTCAGCCGAACCGAGAGTGACCGCATGCATGCACAGACCGCGTGCAGGCGGTTGACGCTTCTCCCAATATGGGAGATACTGATATTAATGAGGGTCATCGCAAAGAGCAGTCTGAAGAATTTTTGGGGTAGGCCCGGCTGCAGTGATGCGCGTGGCCCGCTGCACAGTTGGTACGACGAGGCAGTCAAGGCGACTTGGAAATCACCACAGGATGTCAAGGACCAGTACGCCAGTGCCAGCATCTGCGGCAACAACCGCGTAGTGTTCAACGTGGGCGGCAACAAGTACCGCCTGGTGGTCGAAATGCAGTACCGGGCGGGCATCGTCTGGGTGAAGTTCGTCGGTACACATGCCCATTACGACCGCATCGATGTGGAGAACGTGAATGACTATTAAACCGATCCGAAACGACGACGACCTGAAGGCGGTGTTCCGCCGGCTCGAATCCATCTTCCA
>NCIF01000180.1 GCA_002256785.1 Hydrogenophilales bacterium 17-61-9 | reverse complement strand
TTCTCGATGATCTTCAGCAACTTATCCGGCTCGGCCGCATATTCCATCAGCTCGTTGATTGCCTTGCGCAGCGTTTCGGGCGCCAAGTACCAGCTATCGCGGCGGAAGCGCTGTTTTGCGTACCGGTCATGCATTGCGGCCTCGATGTTCATGCCGATCAGTAGATCCTTGACCTGCTGCCGTAGCGGGATGACCTCGGCAAGATGGCCGCGGGCCAAGACTAGACACTCCGGATTCTTACTCCACCCGTCGTCCTTCCAGGTCTCCTTGGCGTAGCTGCTGTACGCCTCTGGATCAACATCGGCGGCCTGAACCATTTCGAAAACCTCGGCACGCAGCGACGCGACTTTTTGGCGGGCGTCGGTGGTGTCGCCATTTACACCCGACGGTCCGCTTTTCGGGTGAGGGATGTCTTCTTCTTGCGGAAGCCCATCATCATCGATGTCAGCGCCATCACCGCTCAGCATGTGCACCGCTTGCTCAGCCTGACCAAGTACCGTCTCTTCCTGGAGGTCGGCGAGAAGCAGTCCGCTTACGTCGATATTGGCTTCAAGTTCGATCAACCATTGCTGAACTCGGGTCGGATTGCCGTCTCCGTCGATCCTAGAAACCTCATGGAGCTTTTTCGTGATCCAGAAAGTCTGCTTTCCGTGCAAATAGCCGGAAATCCGCCCGCCACGCATGAACCCGACCATTTCCAGCTTCTGGCGGATGTTGTTCATCGAATAGAAACTGGTGGTGGGCACGGCCACCGCGTTGATCGAAGGAATTCCAGGGATGAAGAAAATCAGACGACCGCTCAGGTTGCACTGGCGAGCCTGATATTCCTTGCATTTCTCCGGTTCACAAAGGCCGGCGTTTTCGTTGCGAGGCACGGTTTTACGACCACCAAAGAGTCGAATGGCGCGTTTTGTAGAAGGATCTTTCTCGACCGCTGCATGTGTCATGCAGAAGCGAGTTGCGCCGTCTGCCGAGTATTCTGCCCAGTATTTGAGTTGACTGGCGCCATAGCACTTGAGCGAGTGAGGCATGACTTCCTGCCAGCTGTCGACGGGGAAAATGACGGGGAAGCGGTACAGGCGCTTCACGCCATCCCCACGATCTTCACCGAACTTGTCCAGAATATGTTTTGCCAAATCAGGCATAGGGAAATCGCCACCGCGTACGGTGAAGTATGGAACGTTCTTGGGGACCAGCGGGTTCTTGAGGTCAGGCTTGATTGCCTTGATATCAGCCGCGATGGTGTCAAAGTCCTTGCCTGCGACTACGCCAGATTCATATACCCCTACTACCTCATTGTTCTGCGCGGCCGCCTGTGTCAGCACCTTGATGCCTGAGCGAATCACGCCACCGACTGCCAACCCCATTGGCCGATGGCCGAGCACAGTCGCATGATTGACCGCGGGTTGTGGCACTACCGACATATTGTTCATCGTCATTTTCTCCTTAAATAAATGAGTCAAGTTCAGGCTGCGCAAGACGCGCGGCCCTCTAGGATCGAAAGTACATGGGAGTCCATATGTTTCAACCCGCTCCAGCGGGTGACAGGGGTGTTTTCGTCACGCGTCCAAAAATTTCAACGCGCATCGGAGGTAGGCCCCTTAGCAAGAGCTTCCCGTAGGACTTGGTCGCTATGCGACGATCAAGAATCGTGATTTTTCCTGTGTCGTCTTCCGTGCGCATAAGGCGGCCGACCATTTGCGCGAGCTTGATCGCGGCATCCGGCAGTGTTGCTTCATGAAAAGCCGATCCACCCTTGCTTTCGATCCACTCTCGCCGAGCTTCCTCCAGCGGGTGGTCAGGAACCGGGAACGGCAGTTTGGCGATGATCACGTGTGTCAAATAGTGCCCGGGCAGATCCACGCCCTCTGCCAAGCTGGCCAAACCGAACAGCACGCTTGTTTTGCCATCCAGGATCATTTCCTTGTGTCGACGAAGCAGTTCGGATTTGGGGAGCGCGCCTTGCATGAGAACCAACGTACGTAGTTCGTCAGTGGTGCGTGAATAGACTTCCTGCATTTGGCGCGCCGAGGCGAACAGAACCAGCGTTGCGCCGGGTTCAACCAGACCCGGCAGCAGTGTGATTACTTCATCCGTGTGTGAAACGTGATCTGTTGGATCGGACTTCATCTTCGGCACCACGATCCGCGCACGATTCCAGTAGTCGAATGGAGAATCGAGTCGGAGCAGATTTGTCTCCGGGAATCGATTGAGGCCGGTTTGGTGCAGGAACGACCCGAATTCCCCGCAAGAGGTGATCGTGGCGGACGTAAGGACTGCGGCGCTGCATCGCCGCCACAGGGCGGTCGTCAGCCGGTCGCCAGCGTTTATCGGCGAAGCTGATACGCTATGGTCGCCATTGTTTCGCTCAATCCAGCGAGCGGTAGGGGGTGCACCAGGTTTATCCACCTTGAGCATCAATCGCCATGCATTGACCAAGTCTTCTGTGCGCGCCAGGTGTTCTCCTATGCTCGCGAGGAGGGTTTGTGCGATTTCAGGGCGTTCGGCTGCTCGTTTGAGGCTTCCTGCCCGGATATCTGCCAATTGATTCAGAACCAATTGGCCCCGATCGAGCATTTCTAGACCAATGACCCTAAGTGAATCGGAAATTGAGCCACCCTTGAAGCGATGAATTTCCGAATCTGATGGAACCTCCTCATCGATCCAACCTATCAAGTCCCTGAGTGCCTCTCCCAATGCGAGGCAGGCCTTCTGAACATCCACATGAAGCGCAGCATTAAGGCCGAGTGAATGAACTGCGGTCATCACAACGTCGGGTATAGCGGTTAACAAGGAATAGGTCGCGCGAACTGGATGTCGTTCTGCGTAGTGGCTCAGGACTTTCTGAGGTAAAGCGTGTCCTTCGTCGAACACGAAGAAGCAATCGGCCGGATCAGGTAACACGGTGCCGGGTTGCATGGCGAGCGCAGCCAGCACGAGGTCATGGTTTGCCACGATCACATCGGCCTCTTGCATGCGACGGCGAGCCTGGAAAAATGGGCAGGCCGAGAACTCAGGGCATTTATTCCCGGCGCATCCATTTCGATCAGTTGTAACCCGTTCCCATAGCCCGACAGGTAGCTTGCTGGTCAGTCGATCCTGATCGCCATCCCATTCGCCACTGGCAAGAGCGCGTGAGAGTTCGACCGCGGCCATGAGGTCCAGTCCCTCTTCAGGAACTGAGGCGCCTTCATCAAAACGAATCTGACCCTGGGAAACTTTTTCGGCTAGCGCATTGAGCTTTACTGTACAGACGTAGCGCGACCGGCCTTTCCCTATGGCATAACTGAACGTGAACGGAGCGCATTTCAGGAGCAGGGGTAGGTCTTTGACTATCAGCTGTTCTTGCAGAGCTATTGTGCTGGAGCTGATGACAAGGCGCTTACCGACTGAGCGGGCAAGAACGATACCAGGTACTGCGTAGGCGAAAGTTTTGCCGGTACCGGTTCCACTCTCGCAAACAAGAAAATTGCTGCCATCGGTATCGGCTGTGTCGCTGCCGTGTCGACAACTGTCGAAAACACCAGCTACTGATCGCACCATCTCCTGCTGAGCATCGCGCTCGCGATATCCAGGTAACGCCGCGCGAAGCGCAGAGGTGAATTGAGCAATCTGATCTTGTTCTTGCCGAGTAAGCATGGCAAGAAATTATCTGATTTGAGGGTGATTTCAAGCCGGCAATTAGTGGACGTCCTCTCCCGCATTCATGACGTTGGCGGTATCGAACGTGGACAGTTCTTGGCACGTTCCTCGCGTCCCGCGACCATGTCCGCGTACTCCTTGCCCTTGCGTTCCTCTTTGGCCGCGATCTTTGCATCATGAGCCGCATCGAGGGCATAGACTTTTGCTGCGGTGCCTGGATAGCCCGGAATGGCCTTGTCCAGAGCGTTTTTGTACTCTAGGCTTTGGCGGGCAATGTCAGCCATTGTGACTGCCGCGCTTTCCTGTTCGGGTAAGGCTTGTATCCGGCGAAATGCGTGGGCGTCTGCGGTCGCCATCGCCTTGTCAATCTCAGCGCCGACGCCCTGCCCTGCTGCCGCGCGCAGTTCGGCACGGTCTTGAATTGCCTTAAGCGCGACTTTGTCGATGCCAGCCTGAATATCTGCAATTGATTTTCCGGCAGCTATCCATTCGCCATCGCGGAGTGATGCTTTCCGCCACTCGCCATCGCACTTCAGCACTTGGGATGTTTTGCCATCGGGCGCAACACTGACGATACCGACGAAGCCGAATTTGTCGGCTTGGGTTGTCGCTTCCGCTGCCGTCGGAAAACGATATTTTGTTTCCATGAACGGGTCTTGCAGCTCGAATCTGTGCTGCGGTTCGGCCAGATTATTCTTGATGTTATTCGCCAGATCCTTCTTAGCCGTAGTTTGTTTTAAGATTTCTGGCGCGTGAACCTCAAAGGCCTTTTTATATGCGCTGTTTAATGTGCTTTTTGTAACGATATCGCTGCCTATGCCTTCGCGTTCTATATCGTTTGTCTGAATGCGGTAGTTTCTGGCATCTGTCAGCGCCGCGTTTTTCGCTTCTTCGGGCGTCCATGACCGAACAAGTTTTTCATCTTCAGTGCGCATCGCTTGCATTTCTGCATCCGCCCACATCCGCCGTTTTTGCTGAATTGTGATTTTTGCCTCCATAGCTCATCTCACTTTCTTGCTCGTGATTCTCGATTCCGCGAATTTGATAATTTAGCTTCGCCAGCCAGCAACAGCGTGATGGGACCTGGGTCCTCTCCGCTCCGTAGCCGAAACATCGCGCCGGACAACAACGTCTGCGCGTATTTGACATCCTCCCCGGCCTGAAGGCCGGAGATTCCTACGGCGCTCAGGCGCGGCATTGAGCCACCCCCGAGTCGCTTCGGTGGGTTCCTGCTGCTGGCGGCATTACTGCACCGCTCACTTCA
>NCIF01000271.1 GCA_002256785.1 Hydrogenophilales bacterium 17-61-9 | reverse complement strand
GGCTTGATGCCGAGCCGGTCGCGCGCCAGAAACAGCACCTCGCGGTTCCAGATCGCAAACGCGAACATGCCGTGCAAGCGCTCGACGCAGGCTTCGCCCCATTGCAGGTACGCCCGCAAAATCACCTCGGTGTCGCCGTCGGAATGGAAGACGTGGCCGCGCTCGATCAGTTCGGCGCGCAGCTCCGGGTAGTTGTAGATCGTGCCGTTGAACACCAGCGCGGTGCCGCTGGCGGCATCCACCATCGGCTGCGCCGAGCGTGGCGACAGGTCGATGATCGCCAGCCGCCGGTGCCCCAGTTGCACCGCGCCGTCGGCGTGCCGGCCTTCGGCGTCGGGTCCGCGGCGCGCCAGTCTGGCGAGCATGCGCGACAGGATTTCGGGGTCGGGCGCGTGCCCGTCAAAACGGAATTCACCGGCTATGCCGCACATGGTTCTGCCTTTTTGAGTTGGGTTTCAGACGCCTGCTCACGCCCAGTATTTCGCCTTGTCGGGCAGCACCCAGCGCACGCCGCCGCGCGGGTCTTCCTTGTCGCCGCGATAGCGCGGGATCAGGTGGATGTGCAGGTGCGGCACGGTCTGTCCGCCGGCCGGGCCGTGGTTGATGCCTATGTTATAGCCGTCCGGCTGGTGATGTTTGTCGAGCACGGTTTTGGCCTGCGCCAGCGCCTTGAGCAGCGCGGCCTGTTCGGCTTCGGTGGCGTCGAACAGGGTGGCAATGTGGCGGCGCGGGATGATGACGCTGTGCCCGAGCGAGACCGGAAAGCCGTCCTTGTAGACCACGGTGAGCTCGTCTTCCGCGATGATCCGCAGGGGATCGAGGTGGCAGAAGGGACAGGGTTTTGAAGAGGAAGGTGTCATGCGTAAAGAATTTCAGGGTGGATGCGGAAATCAGGGACGCGGCTGGCTGGCGTCACGCCACCAGCGGCGGCTCGTCCATCAAGGCGATCTGCTCACGCAGTTCGAGAATGCGCGCCTGCCAGTATTGCTGGCTATTGAACCACGGAAACGCGGCCGGAAAAGCCGGGTCGTCCCAGCGCCGGGCAAGCCACGCG
>NCIF01000270.1 GCA_002256785.1 Hydrogenophilales bacterium 17-61-9 | reverse complement strand
TTGCATCGCAAAATCACCCGTGACAAGGACAAATGAATTCTGACAGACATCGCTCAAATTTAGGCTCGACGAGGGGAATAAATCAGTGTTTCCTTAATTTTGTTTCTTGTGGGCGGGGCTCAAACACCTTCGCCGCTGATCCGCCCGGCAGGCTCGATTTCCGGCGGGGCTGTGAGGGGAGGAAAGTCAAAACCAAGCCAGCGTCAAGACAAATTCTGTGTGCTTGTGTTGCGACTTCTCGTCAAGGCTTACTGCACTGCATGCTGTCCAATGGCTTGCTGAGTCGCAACGATGATTCCCCTTGCAACGATACCTCTAAACGCCTCATAGCTCATCTTGACCCGCAACACTTGATCAGGATGTAGCCCGTAAGCGTTGATGGGGATTCAGGTGTTGCGAAATCAAAGCCCCAATAAGTGCCCTCGTGCACAGCGTCGCATCTAACGTCATTCAGAATTCAGAATTGAAATCAGGTCGTCGCCACCACCCTGGTTTTGACTTTCTTCCCCTTACAGACCCGCCGAAGATCAAGTGTGGCGGGTGGATCAGCGGCAAAGGTGTTTGAGCCCCGCTCACCAAATCAAATCAATCCAGCAAAAGCGGGGCGAGTTCTTTGCCGCCCACCCGACGCGCTTGATCTTCGGGAATTCGGGTATGTCGGGGTCGCCTTTCTTTGGTTACTTTCTTTGGCGAGACAAAGAAAGTGACTTGCTGCCGGGCAACCCCCGGCCAACGATCTCGTCACTCGGACTTCAAGCCGTCCCGCCCACCGTCAACCCATCGATCCGCAGCGTCGGCTGCCCCACCCCGACCGGCACGCTCTGCCCTTCTTTCCCACACGTACCCACACCGGAATCCATTTCCATGTCGTTGCCGATCATCGAGACGCGTGTCAGCACTTCGGGGCCGTTACCGATGAGGGTGGCGCCTTTCACCGGGTAGGTGATCTTGCCGTCTTCGATCATGTAGGCCTCGGCGGCGGAGAAGACGAATTTGCCGCTGGTGATGTCGACCTGGCCGCCGCCGAAGTTGACGGCGTAGAGGCCGTTCTTCACC
>NCIF01000269.1 GCA_002256785.1 Hydrogenophilales bacterium 17-61-9 | reverse complement strand
GCGAACGCCGCCAGCGCGATCCAGCCGCTGCGCGGCATGGCGGAAAGCAAACGAATGATGAAAGGGGTGCGCATATCAGTTCTCGACGAAGCGCCCTTTGAGCGCGAACAAACCCTGGGGCCGTTTCTGGATGAAGACGATGACGATGATCAGCACCATGATCTTGGCCAGCACCGCACCCGACCAGCCTTCCAGGAACTTGGTCACCACGCCCAGCCCCAGCGCCGCCCACGCCGCGCCCGCCAGCTGGCCGACCCCGCCCAGCACCACCACCAGGAACGAATCCACGATGTAGCCCTGCCCCATGTCGGGGCCGACGTTGGCGATCTGCGACAGCGCCACCCCGCCCAGCCCCGCAATGCCGGCGCCGAGGCCGAAGGCGAGCATGTCGATGCGCCCGGTCGGCACGCCGACGCAGCCGGCCATGGCGCGGTTCTGCGTCACCGCACGAACGAACAGGCCGAGCCGGGTCTTCTGCATCAGCGCCCACATCAGCGCCAGCACGAACAGCGCGAAGCCGATGATGACGATGCGGTTCCAGGGCAGCACCAGGCCGGCCATGAGTTCGACGCCGCCCGACATCCACACCGGATTGGCGACCTCGACATTCTGCGCGCCGAAGATCACGCGCGCCGCCTGGATCAGGATCAGCGACAGGCCCCAGGTGGCAAGCAGGGTTTCCAGCGGCCGCCCGTACAGGCGGCGGATCACCGTGCGCTCCAGCAGCATGCCCACCAGCGCGGCAGCGGCGAAGGCGACCGGAATCGCCGCCAGCAGATACCAGTCGAGGTACTGCGGCAGCACATTGCGGAACAGCGTCTGCACCAGATAGGTGGCGTAGGCGCCCACCATCAGCAGTTCGCCGTGCGCCATGTTGATCACGCCCATCACGCCGTACGTAATGGCGAGCCCCAGCGCGGCCAGCAGCAGGATGCTGCCGAGCGACAGACCGGTGAACACCTGGCCCAGGGTTTCGCCCAGCGCCAGCCGTGACTCGATCGCCTTGACCGCCTTGGCGGCAGCCGCACGCACCCGCGCATCCGGCTCGTTGCCCGGCTT
>NCIF01000268.1 GCA_002256785.1 Hydrogenophilales bacterium 17-61-9 | reverse complement strand
TGGCTGGCGATCAGCCACATGGTGCCGCTGGAACGCGCGGTCGATCCCAACCAGATGTACCTGATCGCCTACGAATACGTGTTCCCCCACTATGAATGGGCGGTCGCGGCGACGGTGCTGTTCGTGGTGATTTCGCAACTCAAGATCAACGTCACCAACGCCTATGCCGGCTCGCTCGCCTGGTCGAATTTTTTCGCCCGCCTCACCCACAGCCATCCGGGGCGGGTGGTGTGGGTGGTGTTCAACATCCTGATCGCGCTGATGCTGATGGAGCTGGACCTGTTCCAGGCGCTGGGCCGCGTGCTGGGCCTGTATTCCAACGTGGCGGTGGCGTGGATGATGGTGGTGGTGGCCGATCTGGTGATCAACAAGCCGCTCGGCCTGTCGCCGCCCGGCATCGAATTCCGCCGCGCCTATCTATACGACATCAACCCGGTCGGAGTCGGCGCCATGGGCATCGCCTCGGGGCTGTCGGTGGCCACCTATGTCGGCCTGTTCGGCGACACGCTGCAGCCCTTCGCCATCTTCATCGCGCTCGGCGCGGCGCTGGTGTCTTCCCCGTTGATTGCCTGGCTCACCCGCGGCCGTTATTACATTGCGCGCCCGGTCGAGCCGATTGCCGGCACGTCAGCCACGCACAGCTGCTGCATCTGCGGCAAGGATTACGAGGCGGACGACCTGGCACATTGCCCGGCGTATCAGGACCACATCTGCTCGCTGTGCTGTTCGCTCGACGCGCGCTGCCACGACCTGTGCAAGCCGCATGCACGGCTGGGCGAGCAGTGGGCGCTGCTGCTGGAGCGTTTTCTGCCGGCGCAGGCGCGGCCGTTTCTCGACGCCGGCCTCGGCCATTACCTGTTGCTGATGGCGGGCGTGGTGCCGCTGCTGGTGCTGCTGATGGGCCTGCTCTACTACCAGGAAGTGCTGGCGCTGACCGACGAGACCGCCGCCCTGCTGCCGGCCTTGCAGCAGTCGTACCAGCGTGCGTTCGCGGCCTTGCTGCTGGTGTCGGGCGTGGTCGCCTGGTGGCTGGTGCTCACCCACAAGAGCCGCCAGGTGGC
>NCIF01000179.1 GCA_002256785.1 Hydrogenophilales bacterium 17-61-9 | reverse complement strand
CACGTCCGCCCCACGCGCGCGCAAGCTGTCGGACAACAAGGCCCGCCCGCCGACGCCCCGCACGATGACCACGCGTTTGCCCGCGACATGCTGCAATTGCGGCAATGCCAGCAGCGCTTCGCTGTCCTGTCCCTGCGGCGTGATCACCTGCGCCACACCGAGGTTCCGCAATGCCCGTGTTGTGCCCGGCCCCACCGCAAAAACTTCGGTCGACCCCCGCACGCCACCCGCAGCCTGGATCGCCGTCATGCCGAACCGTGCTGCATTGGGGCTGATAAATATCGCGATATCGGCATCTTTCAACCACGCAAGCGAAGCACGCAATGCATCCGGCGGAATGGCTTCGATCACGAGTGCGGGAAAATCGAATACCTCACCGCCGGCCGCACGAATCGCCTGCGACAGGGCCGCCGCCTGTTGCTGCGGCCGCGTCACCAGCACCGTGCGCCCGGCCAGCGGTGCGGTCATGCGGCCGGCAAGGCGTCGAGAATGGCGCGCGCGCCCAGCGCCAATAGCTTGTCGGCCAATTGCTGGCCCACCGCTTCGGGATCGTTCATGTCGCCTTCGGCACGATCCTGAATGAAACCGCTGCCGTCCGGGTGGGCGACAAAACCGTTCATCACCAGCCTGCCGTCCTGCAATACCGCATGCGCGCCCAGCGGCACCTGGCAACTGCCGCCGAGCACGCGGCTGACCTGACGTTCGGCGCGCACGCAGGCGGCGGTTTCAATATGATTGAGCGCGACCAGCATCGCCGCCACCCTTGGATTGCCGCTGCGGATCTCGATGCCGAGCGCGCCCTGCCCCGCCGCCGGAATGCTGTCTTCCACGGAAAGCAGGCTCTTGATGCGATCGCCGAGGCCGAGCCGCTTGAGGCCGGCGGCGGCCAGCAGGATGGCATCGTACTGGCCCGCGTCGAGCTTTTTCAGCCGCGTGCCGACGTTGCCGCGCAAGGGCTGCACCGTCAGATGCGGATAACGCGCGCGCAACTGCGCTTCGCGGCGCAGGCTGGAGGTGCCGACCACGCTGCCGGGCGGCAGGTCGGACAGATGCGCGTACTGGTTCGAGACGAAGGCGTCGCGCGGATCCTCGCGCTCGCCGATCACCGCGAGTTCGAATCCCGGCGGCAATTCCATCGGCACGTCCTTCATCGAGTGCACCGCCAGATCGGCCTGCCCCGCTTCCAGCGCCACTTCCAGTTCCTTGACGAACAGGCCCTTGCCGCCGATTTTGGACAGCGTGACATCGAGAATCTGGTCGCCGCGCGTGGTCATGCCCAGGATGCTCACCGTGCAGCCGGGATGCAGCGCGGAGAGGCGGTCACGGATATGCTCCGCCTGCCACATGGCAAGGGCACTTTCACGGGAGGCGATGGTCAGGATGTGCATGGCGGTAGGAATAGACTGTTTGATTTGGATAATGATGGCGCGACACTTACAAACAAGCACAATGTGCCGCATCCACACGAAAGGACAACCACAATGACGCGACTGATTACAGCCTGCGCCTTGATTTTAGCATGGGGAATGACGCTGTCTGGCGCTGCCAGCGCGGGAGACGACCTGGTTCAGGCACGCAGTTTCAAGGCTGACGCGCGCGCGGCCGCCCGGCAAAAGATTCCCATCATGGTGCTGTTTTCAAGCCCCGAATGCCATTACTGCGAGCGCGTCAAACGCGAATATCTGATACCGATGCAAAAGGATCCCGCGTACCGCAAAAAAGTCATCATTCGAGAAGTCACCGTGGACGCCAACACGCCGCTGACCGATTTCGACGGCACCGCCACAACCGAAGCTACGTTCGCCGCCTTCAGCAAGGTGTTCATGGTCCCCACGGTCAAGGTCTTCGACGCGCGCGGCAACGAAGCCAGCGAGGCCATCGTCGGCCTGCTGATTGCGGACTTCTACTTTGGCTATCTGGAAGCCGCCATTGAAGAAGGCACGCGCAAAATGCGCGGCAAATAGGCCGGAACAGCGCCGCGCGCCCGCTACAACCGCGCAGGCGGCATGGCGCGGATCGCGTTCAATCGCGGGCGCCGGCGTGCTCAAACATAGCGATATTCGTGCGTTGTCGTACTAAAATCCCGTTCATGCCGGGAGCGCCCATTTGAAAATCCTGTTGGCCGACGACCATCCCTTGATGCGCGAAGGGGTGCGTCAGGTGTTGTCCCAACTGGAGCCGGCGGTTGAAATCATCGACGCGCACGACTATCCCAGCCTGTTTGCGCAAACCGCCGCGCACGCCGATCTCGACCTCGCGGTAGTCGATCTGAACATGCCGGGGTTTGTGGGCATGCAGGGCATCACCCAGTTTCGCAGCCGCTTTCCGGACATTCCACTGGTGGTCCTGTCCGCCTCGGAATCGCGCCACGACATTCGCAGCGCGCTGGAAGCCGGCGCGCTGGGCTACATCCCCAAGGCCGCCTCCACCGCCGTGATGCTGGCGGCCTTGCGCCGGGTGTTGTCCGGCGACCTGTATATGCCCGCCTGCCCCGGCGACAGCGGCCTGCACACCGTCGCCCCCGCCGATTTCGAAGACCTGCAACACAGCGGCCTGACCGCGCGCCAGATTGAAGTGGCGCGGCTGCTTGCACAGGGCTGTGCGAACAAGGCGATCGCCGGCATGCTGGCGATGTCGGAAAGCACGGTAAAAGTCCACATTGCAGCCATCTTTCGCGCGTTCAAGGTCAGCAACCGCACCGAAGCAGTGCTAGCCATCCAGCGGCTGATCCAGTCCGCGTAGCGCCAAGTGGGTTTTTTGCGCCGCTTCCTCAACCGTCTGCCGCTCCACAGCATCCGCTGCCGGTTGCTGATGATAGCCTTGCTGCCCGCCTTGCTGATCGAGTTCGGGATGCTGGCCTATTTCACAACCCGCACCCTCGCGACGGCGGAAGATGCCCTGCAGGCACGCGCCTTTAACGCCGCGCGCCATCTGTCCGCTGCGCTGCCCTATGCGCTGCTCAGCGGCAATGCGGCACAGACCGCTGCGCTGCTTGCAGCCGAATCCCAAAAAAACAGCCTGTCGTTTGTTCACGTAAGCGACGCCAACGGTCATTTGATCGCCCGCACGGACGACGCCACAGCCCCTGACTCCCCGGCGAATCATTTCAGCCAGCGTGCCGAGATTCGTTTTCCCGCTACCGGTTTTCTGCGCGCCCGCCCGGCTGATTCGCCTGTCCGCGCGTCCAGCGCCCTGCTTGGCAGCGTTGAAGTCGGCGTCTCGCTTGAACAGATCAGCGCATTCAAGCGCGACACCTTGCTGCACGCTGCGCTCCTGATGCTGCTGGCGCTGACCCTCACCGGCGCCCTGGCGTGGCGGCTGTCCATCCGCCTGGCCGGGCAGTTGCGCCATGTGGGCCAGGTGGTGGGGCGACTCGCCTGCGACGACCTGGCCGTGCGCACCCAGCTGCCGCCGGTGGGCGAGGTCGGTGCGCTGGCGGCCGGGGTCAACAACATGGCCGAGGCCTTGCAGACGCATCGCGGCGAACTGGAAAAACGCATCCGCGAAGCCACCGCCGACCTCGCCGCTAAAAAAGACATGGCCGAACGCGCCCATTACGCCAAGTCGCGCTTCTTTGCCGCCGCCAGCCACGACCTGCGGCAGCCGCTGCACGCGCTCTCGCTGTTTGTCGCCGCGCTCAAGACGCGTAACCAGCAGCCCGAAACGCAAACCCTGATCGACAACATCGAAGCCTCAACCGGCGCCATGGAACTGCTGTTCAATGCGCTGCTCGATATTTCCCGCCTGGATGCCGGGACGATCGAAGCCCACCCGGTGCATTTTTCACTGCGCAAGCTGCTGGGCGAACTCGGCAAGCAGTTCAGCGCGCTGGCTGCGGAAAAACAGCTGCGGCTGCGTTTTCGTCCCTGCGATGTCACGCTTTACAGCGACCCCCTGCTGATCGAGCGCATTCTGGCCAACCTGATCGCCAACGCGATCCGCTACACCGACGACGGCGGCATCCTGGTGGCGTGCCGCCGCCGCGGGCGCATGGTGCGCCTCAGCGTGATCGATACCGGACGCGGCATTCCGCCCGAGCAGATGGAAAGCGTGTTTCAGGAGTTCGTGCAATTGCACAACCCGGCGCGCGACCGCAGCAAGGGATTGGGGTTGGGGCTCGCCATCGTGTCGCGTCTGGGACGCTTGCTCGGCCACCGGATCAGTGTGCAGTCGCGCCACCAGCACGGTTCGGCATTCAGCATCGACGTGCCTTGTGGAAATGCCCTGCTGATCCAGGCGCCGCTGCCGCTCAGCGCGCCCGGCTCCATCCCGGCCGACGCGCTGGTTGTTCTGGTTGACGACGAAAGCGCGATTTTGCGCGGCATGGCCGAACTGTTCGACAACTGGCATATCGACCTGGTCACCGCGCATAGCGCGAACGAGGCGCTGCAATGGCTGGACACGATCGGCCGCGTGCCCGACGTCATCGTGTCGGACTACCGGCTGCCCGACGATACCGACGGCATCGAGGTCATCACCCGGCTGCGGCAAAAATATAACCGCGACATTCCCGCCATCCTGGTGACTGGCGACACCGCGCCCGACACCATTCTGCGCATCAGCCAGGCCGGCTTCCCGCTGCTGCACAAGCCGCTGCGCCCGGCCAAGCTGCGCGCCCTGCTGACCCACCTGATCCAGCAGGCTCGGACCGCCGCCGTGGGATAATCCGCGACAAAAGACCCTAACCCCTAACCCCTAACTCCTGACGCCTAGCCCCTAAAACCATGCACATCCACATTCTCGGAATTTGCGGCACCTTCATGGGCGGCCTCGCTGCCATCGCCCGCGCAGCCGGCCACACCGTCACCGGCTGCGACGCCAACGTCTACCCGCCGATGTCCGACCAGTTGCGCGCCCTCGGCATCGAGCTGATCGAAGGCTGGGACGCCAGCCAGATCGACCGCAATCCGGATATGTTCGTCGTCGGCAACGTCGTCACCCGCGGCAATCCGCTGATGGAAGCCATCCTCGAACGCGGCCTGCCCTACACCTCCGGCCCGCA
>NCIF01000267.1 GCA_002256785.1 Hydrogenophilales bacterium 17-61-9 | reverse complement strand
CTTAGGAGAGAAGACCATGGCAAAGCAAATGATTGATACGCCCAATCTGGACCAACTCGAAAGCGGCCCGTGGCCCAGCTTCGTGACTGGCCTGAAGCGGTTGGCTAAAGACAATGACATGATGGTTGACCTGATGGGTCAGTTGGAGACGTCATACCAGACCAAATTTGGTTACTGGAAGGGTGGCACGGTTGGTGTGTTTGGCTACGGTGGTGGCGTGATCCCCCGCTTCACCGAGCTGAAGGATGCCGACCATAAGCCGTTGTTTCCTGAGGCTGCAGAATTCCACACCCTGCGCGTTCAGCCGCCTGCAGGCATGCATTACAGTTCGGATCTGCTTCGCAAAATGTGTGACGTCTGGTCAGCAACCGGTGGCTCGGGCTTGATCGCGTTTCACGGTCAATCTGGCGACATCATGTTCCAGGGCATCAAGACCGCTGATGTGCAAGGCGCGTTCGATGCATTTAACGAAATGGGTTTTGACTTGGGTGGTGCAGGTCCTGCGCTCCGCACGTCGATGTCCTGCGTGGGTGCTTCGCGTTGCGAAATGTCCTGTTACGACGAAGCCAAAGCGCTTCGCACTGTGATTAACAACAACCTGGACGATATGCACCGTCCTTCGTTGCCGTACAAATTTAAGTTCAAATTCTCGGGTTGCCCGAATGACTGTATGAACGCTATTCAGCGTTCCGACATGGCAACGATCGGCACCTGGCGCGACAACATTCGCGTCAATGAAGCGCAGGTGCAGGACTACTACAAAGCGCACGGCATGACTGATCTGGTCAACGACGTGGTCAGCAAATGCCCGACCAAGGCAATCACCTTGGTTAAGGCAAGCGATGTTAAGGCTGCTGCAAATGTGTCGGTTGCCAATCTGGGCGACGGCAATGCAATGTGCATCGACAATAAAAACTGCGTGCGTTGCATGCATTGCCTGAACGTTATCCCGGGTGGGTTGTTGCCTGGCGTTGATAAGGGTGTGTCGATCCTGGTTGGTGGCAAGGGCGTGCTGAAAATTGGTGCATCCATGGGCACTGTCGTGATCCCGTTCATGAAGCTCGAG
>NCIF01000266.1 GCA_002256785.1 Hydrogenophilales bacterium 17-61-9 | reverse complement strand
CGCGTATCTCGCGGTGCGGGTGGTGCGGCGCTGGCTGTCGATGTCGGAGCACAAGAAAGACACGCTGTTCCTGGTCAGCCGCTACTGGGGCGTGCTGCGCCCGGAAAGCGTGTTCGGCACGGTGATCCTGGTCTGCGTGATTGCCGTGCTGGTGGGCTTTTTGCTGTTCCCCGACCAGATCGCCCAGCTGACCGGCAGCGAAAAATGGCTGAAGGCACTGCGCGACGCCTACCCGATGCTGCGGCAGTGAATCGTTCCCGGCACCCGGCTAGCAGGCAACGCACAGGAAAGGAGCACTCATGGCATTTGGCTGGTTGATGGTTTTACAAAGCGTTCCATGGTCGGACGTCATTGCGAATGCGCCCAAACTGGCGGATGGCGCGAAGAAGCTGTGGAACGCCGTCGCCCGCAAACCCGCGCTGCCGGTGCAGCAAAACCAGCCCGCGCAGCCCGCCGTAGCGCCCGACAGCAGCCCGGCCCTGGCCGCGCTTGAAGCCCGCGCCGCAGCGCTTGAAACCGCCGTCTCCGACCTGCACGGCCAGATGTTCGCCTCGTCCGAACTGATCCAGGCGCTGGCCGAGCAGAATGCCCAGCTCGTCAAGCGCATCGAGGCCAACCGGGTGCGCATGCTCTGGCTCACGGCGGCAACCGTCGTGCTGGCTCTCGCCGTCATCGCCGCCTGGCTGCGCTAACTGAGCTCCGGCCAGACCTTAAACCGCTGCAAGCGTCGCCAGATCCCAGCGCGGCTTGACCGCAAACGTCAGCTCCGGCGCGGCATGCGCCATTCTTTGTGCGCCGGCGAACGCGATCATCGCGCCGTTGTCGGTGCAAAACTCCATGCGCGGATAAAACACCGCGATACCGCGCGCCGCCGCGTCGCGGGTGAGCCGTTCGCGCAACTGCGTATTCGCGCCGACGCCGCCCGCCACCACCAGCCGTTTGGCGTGGCTGTGCCTGCAGGCGGCGAGACTTTTGCCCACCAGTACGTCCACCGCTGCGTCCTGAAACGCCGCTGCGATGTCGGCCGCTGCGTCCTGCCCCACTTTGCGTACCAGCGTCAGCACGGCG
>NCIF01000178.1 GCA_002256785.1 Hydrogenophilales bacterium 17-61-9 | reverse complement strand
GGCGGCAAGACGCGGCGCGCGCGGTTCCACCAGCGCAAATAGCCGGGGTAAGGGGCGGCCGGAACAAAGTCGATCCCTTTGGAGGCCGCATCCAACCATTGGCCGGCATCGAGTTCGGGTGCAACAGACGGGGTGGCAAAGCGGGCTTCCGGGTAACGTTGCCGTATCAATCCGGAAACAGATCGCACCAGCGCCTCGCAACCGCGATTGCCAAAATTGTTATGCCCGGCGAAAAAAACGCGTGTCATCAATGGCTCCTGCCAGCCCGTTTGAACGGGCTTATATCGTTAAGTCTCATAGGGGGATCAGAACCGCCTGAGTGTCACGTCGCGGTGAGCGCGGCACCATGCAATTTTCAGGTGCGTAGCCAATCGCAATCAACATCACGATGCGCTGGGATTCCGGCAGGTCGAAAAGCCGGTGCACCGCTTTGTCCTTGGCCGGAGGTACACACCAGTTCAGGCAACACGAGCCAACACCCTGAGCACTGAGCGCAAGAATGAAGCTCATCGAAAACAATCCGCCGTCTATATAGGGTTCATGTCGCTCGCTCGCATCGAAAAAGCTTTGTTCGTCAGCCGTCACGATTGCTATATGGGGTGCGAGATGTCCAAACCCTCGATTGCCATTCTGATAAGACAGCAACTGCTGCTTTCGCTCGTCATCACTTACCAGATAAACACGCCAGGGCTGACGATTGCATGCGGATGGCGATAGCTGCGCCATCCGCACCGCTTCACGCAAAATCGCATCAGGTACAGGATCGGGTCGATAATCACGCACGCTACGGCGCGATTCGACCAGCGCACGGAACGCTGTTTCCGCCGAGCTGTGCGTCATTTGCAACTCAGCCAGTTTCTGGGGGGTGCTAAGTGCAGCGACCGCCACGTTGCAGCGAGATAGAAAATGATCCAACCGCGAGGAAACCTTGTCCTCAGGATCGAGTGAGTTTTCCCGCAGCCGCTCGCGATACCCACGAAGTGTCTCGATCGCGCCCAAATAAACCGGGTCATCCAATTCATAACCAACAGCTTGCCAGCGATGCATCATCTTCATGGCAGCATCGGCAGGATCCGCTCCAAAAAAGCGGCGCTTGCCCGGCATCACCAATCCCTTTTCCAGTTTGTGATACTGGAACAATAGTGCCGAGCTAAGTGTTTGCCTGGCCTTGTGACCTGTCGGCCAATGCATGGCCTGGTAGGTATGCTTGATGTCGTAGAGGTAATAACGCAGCAGCCCAAACCGCAGTAATTCCTGCTTGGTTCTCCAATAGACATCCCAGAGCATCGGCCGTGATTGGAGCGCACGTTTGAGCCTGGCTTTAAGTGATCCGGACTTGAGTGAAGCCATTAATAACTCCGACATTGTTTTGTACTCACCAAATAAAGACAGGACGCGGCAACACGCGGTTGATCAAACCTCGCTCAGCAGCAGAAAAGGGGCGCAAGGCTCGGGCAAATCCCAAATAAAGCAATGCCATCACTCCCGTAGCTGCAATCAGCGTGATCAGACTTGCCCCATCAGTTCCCGTGTGTTGCATCCAAACCGGTAATGAAACAACACCCGCCAAACCCCAAATTTTGACCATCCCCGTCCAGTCCAGCACAAATCGTATGCCATGACGGCGCAATGCCAACTGCATGACGCCACACCATATAAGCTCGCTCACGATCAATCCTCCACATAGCGCAAGCGGACCATATTTAGGGTAGGCAGCCAAACCCACGGCAAGACCCGCTAACCCGAACAATGTGCCATGCAGGCTGGCACGTCCTTCCTCAACAGCCAGTGCAATCAGGCCCAGCACGGTATGCAAGGTCTGCATAACCAATAACACCGCAAATGCGACCAGATAAGGACCGGCCTCCGGAAACTTGCCCCCGGACAGCAATGAAGCAATTTGCTCCCCTGCGGCAACGAACAACATCGTTGCCGGTGCGAGCACAAATACGTTGAGTTTAAAAACCAGGTTGGCCAATTGAACCAGTTTGCCGGCATTGGCGTCCCGCGCGTGCTGTGAAACAAACAGCGGTCGCACCATGCCAATCAACAAAAAAACCGGGAGATAGCGCTGCAACATGCCGCCGATCGCGGCGGCAAACCCGAAGGCCCCTGTCTGCACGGCACCCGCCAGTTTTGCAACCAGCAATTTGACGACATCAGGCCCCTGAATTACGCCGACAAGTTGAGCAAGGTAGGCAGGCGTGGAATAAGCCCTGATGCGCGCCAGGCTCAACACAAGCTTTTCTCCTGGCTGGTCGCGTGCCATGAAGCTGACATGACGATAAACAAAAAATATTGCAAATATGCACGCACTTGCCGAACCAATAACCTCCACCCATACCCAATCCAGGAGGGCAACAGGTCCATTCGACACAAGGAAAGCCAAGCCTGCCAGACGAAAACCATTGCGAAGCAGAATTGATACTTGGGTAGCCCCCTGCATCAGCAAGGATTCAAAAACCACATCAAAGAAGCGCGCCAAACCTTCAAACAGAATCACCCAGGCATAAAGTGCAAAGATGGCGCTGGATGCTGCAAATCCGAGTGCCGGTGCAAGTTGATCTGCAAGCATGGCGTAAACGCCACAGGCAATGGAGAGCGTGACCAGCCTCCATAGGGAAGTTGCTACAACCAGCCGCGCAAGGGCCCACCCTCTGCCGGTTGATCTCAACTCAGGGATATATCGGTTGAGCGCGGGGAACACACCAAGACTGCTGGCAAGCGGAATGATTTCGAGCGCCGCCAGAAGTACGATGAAAAGACCGTATTCTTCACGCTCAAGCACCCTGACGAGTGCCAGAAGCAGGATAAGTCCAACAACTGCAGAAGCCGACTTGCCTACTAGGAAATGAACAAAACTCCGTCGTACTCGACCTGCTGAGTAAGCATCGTTTGACACGCCATCAACCTTGTTTAAATGGTTCGCGGCGGAGTCGTCGTAAAACATCGGCCTGCACTGCCAGGCCAAGCAACAACATGAGCGTGAACGTGAGTGCTGGCACTTCCAATACATCGCGGTTATACGGCAACATCAGGACAGCCATGACCAAACCGGCTGCCGCGGTTTCAAGGATGGCCGCGCTAGCCGGTGAACTCGTTGAATTGGCTGCACGCAATGCCAGCAGTGCGCCTTTTAATAATATGTAGACAAAAGCCAGAAACCCCGCAAGGCCAAGCTCCCACAGCAATTGGGTGGCTGCCGAACGGTCGATGCCAAAACTGTATTTGCGTGCGACCTGCCCAACGGAAAAATGGCTCGAACTTCGACTCGCCCCCGGGCCATAACCAAGCGTGCCTTTCAGCGGGTCAGTCAAAAAGCCCTTCTCCCACCAAAAAATCAGCGCGGCATTTCTACCCATTTCGCCCGTTTCCAGGTTGATGAATTGTGAATCGAGGCTGTAGCCAAAAGTCTTGTCGAGCAAGTCAGGGATGTCACGTGACTCTTGACCAATATCCGCATAATGCGTCTTGTCATAAGCGACTAACAGTCCAAGCCCCAATGCCAAGGCGGCTATCCCACCAGCGATCGCAACGGCCGGGTTACGTACGAATGTTTTACGGTACACAACCGCCATGCCAACAAACATCAACAGGGGTGCGAATTTAACTTCCGCCAGAAAAATTATGCCGCCCGCTGTTAAAGTAATTCCCAGTAACAGCAGTCGATTCATCTGCCCAAATTGGCTCAGGCGCATTGCTAGCAAAACGGCCAGCAAAAGCATGTACGCCATGGTGCCACTCGCTCCCCCAGCCAATTGATTACCGCCAAATGATCCAACAATTGCGTCCCATGATGAGAGCGAGTTAACGCGTTCTGGCACAACGACAAAATACTGATAAAGGACAAATGGCAACTGTAAAACTGCAATCCAAAGCAGCCAGCGAACGAATTTTTCAGTTGCTGGAAACGGTATCGCAAAAAGCGCAATCAACAGAAAATATGACCAGAAAATCACAAGGTTCTTGCCGCCCACGATCGCCTGAAAAATCGGGGTTTCATTCAGGGCAATTGAGAACAGAAAAATCAAGAAATAAAAACTAATTGAAAGGTTGAGTGGAACTCCGATCTTCGTTGCCGCATAGGGACTTTTAAGGAACGCACTGGGGAGGCGAAGGAAAAGCAGAATCCCCAAACCATAAGGAATCCAGAGCGCCTGACCAATATTCGCAAAGTACATCAGCTGTCCAACAACCAGATAGACCAGCAAACCACCCAGCAGAAGCAGGTTCTTGTCGCTCAAGAATAGAAGCAATACAGCTCCCATCATGGCGACGATCAGAAAATAGATGATCCCCCAACCCGTAACTGCCACAAGCCCCACAAAAACAGAGAGCGCAATTACCCCAAGTACGGCAAGGGTCGTTGTAATGAGTGATGCCAGATTGAGCGAACGAAACATGTATTTAGATTGAGCTTTCTGATTGGGAAATCAGATTCCAGCCGAATCTGCTATGAAATCCTGATACGCCGTCGCCAACCCGCTGCGCATGTCCTTTGTCGCCTTCCACCCCATGTTGTTTAGCCGCCCCACATCCATCAGCTTGCGCGGGGTGCCATCGGGTTTGCTGGCGTCAAATTCGAGCGTGCCCTCAAAGCCCACTACGTCCTTCACGGTTTCGGCCAGTTCGCGAATGCTGAGGTCGTGGCCGACGCCGATGTTCATCAGCGGCGGCAGGCCATCGTTACGGTCCTGCCCAAGCAGCGGGACGAATTTTTCATCGGGCAGGTTCATCAGGTAGACGCAGGCGTCGGCCATGTCTTCGCTGTAGAGGAATTCGCGTTTGGGGGTGCCGCTACCCCATACGGTGACGCTGGATGCTTTCGCCTGTTTGGCTTCATGAAAGCGGCGGATCAACGCGGGGATGACGTGCGAGTTTTCCGGGTGGTAGTTGTCGCCGGGGCCGTAGAGATTGGTGGGCATGACGGCCAGATACTGGGTTTTATATTGGCGGTTGTAGCTCCAGCACATTTCGATACCGGCGATCTTGGCCAGGGCATAGGGGCGGTTGGTGGGCTCGAGTTCGCTGGTGAGCAGGTGTTCTTCTTTCATCGGCTGCGGCGATAGTTTGGGGTAG
>NCIF01000265.1 GCA_002256785.1 Hydrogenophilales bacterium 17-61-9 | reverse complement strand
TAGCGCCAACCTTCAGGTACAAATAGTTTCCGTTTGGATCGATTCCTACCGAAACCGCGTTAGAAATTGTTTCGTCGTTAACAACTACGCGTGCCTCACAGTCAACCATGGAAAACATAGGGTTGCCTAACGTTCAAGGTAAGGGGCGCGCTTTAGCGCGTCCCGCTTGACCGCAGTGTTGGACGAAGCCGCTACGCGGAGGAGTCGCCTGCTGCAGCGTCGCGAATTATTCTGCACCTTCATCCCCTCAATGCCGAGGGGTTGATTCTGCAATATTTCGTGAGGACAAACCAGCATGAAGACCCCCACCGCCGATCACTTTGAGCGGCAATACCAGACGCATCTCAAGCACCTCAAACTCAAAGGCCTGCAACCCAAGACCATCGAGGCTTACGCCCGCGCCATCCGCCGCATCGGCGACTACTTCGATCATCGGATTGACGCGCTGACCCCAGCGCAACTCACCGACTACTTCAGCGATCTCGTCGCGTCGCATTCCTGGAGTACGGTCAAGCTTGACCTGTACGGTCTGAAGTTCTACTACGCGCATGTCTTGCGCCAGCCTTGGGTGGCGCCCGGTCTGATCAAGCCGCCCAGGACTCAGCGCTTGCCGGACATCGTCACCGTGGCCGAGGCCAAACGTCTATTTTGCGCCACCCGCGTCGTCAGTTACCGGGTGTTCTTCTTCACGCTCTACAGCCTGGGACTGCGCCTCGGCGAAGGGCTACGGCTTCAAGTCGGCGACATCGATGCAGCACGCGGACGCGTGCATATCCGCGATGCCAAAGGCAATCGGGATCGCTTCGTGCCGCTGCCGCAGGCAACGCATCACCTGCTGCAACGCTTCTGGCAGGTGCATCGCAACCCGGTGCTGCTGTTCCCCAATCGCCACGGCGGCTTGACGGGAGCGGCAAGCGCCACCACCCCGATGGATCGCGGGGGTGTGCAAACCACGCTGCACAAGGTGGTCGCATCCTGTGGACTAAAAAAAAGATCACGCCCCACAGCCTGCGCCACAGCTATGCCACCCACCTGATCGAGGCCGGTGTCGATCTGATCGAGGTGCAGAAGTTTCTCG
>NCIF01000177.1 GCA_002256785.1 Hydrogenophilales bacterium 17-61-9 | reverse complement strand
CACCCGCAATTTTTCTGGAACGCGAAGCGCCGCAGATGGACGTCAACATGTCGAGCGAAAGCCACGCGCTCAACGAAGACATGTACCACTGCAGCATCACGGTCACGGTCACCGCCAAGATCGGCGACAAGATCATGTTCCTGGTCGAATGCACCCAGGGCGGCATCTTCCGCATCCAGCACGTGCCGCAGGATCAATTGCCGATGGTGCTGGGCATAGGCTGCCCCAACATCGTCTTCCCCTATCTGCGCGAAACCGTATCCGACGTGATCACGCGCGCCGGTTTCCCGCCGCTGATCCTGAACCCGGTCAATTTCGAAGCGCTGTTCCTGCAGCACCAGGCCCAGCAGCAAGCGGCCGCGCCCGAACTCACGCATTGAAGCCACTTCGTTGACCCTACCGTTGACATTACGCTTACTCCTCGCGGGCTTGTCGCTCGCGCTTACCTTCCCGGCCAGCGCGCTCGAATACCGCAGCACCCGCCATGCCGCCCTGCTCTACGACGCGCCTTCGACTGCAGCCGGCAAGGTTGCCATTGCGGGCAGCGGCCTGCCGCTCGAAGTGGTGGTCGACACCCCGGCCTGGGTCAAGGTGCGGGATCCCAGCGGCCGGCTGGCGTGGATCGAGAAGTCCGTGCTCGGCGGCGCCCGCAGCGTCATGATCAAAACCGAGTCCAGCGCCATCCGGCAACAGCCGCGCCCCGACGCCGACATCGCGTTTCGCGCCGGTCGCGGCGTGCTGCTCGAAGCCACCGGCGACGCCAATGCCTTCGGCTGGCTGCCGGTCAGGCATGCCGACGGCCTCACCGGCTGGCTGCCCGCACACGAGGCCTGGGGCAAATGAATGCAGCGCCGATGAAGCTTGCGGTGCTGGGCGCAGGCGCCTGGGGTACCGCGCTGGCGGCCAGCTGGGCGCCGCATCATGACGTCACGTTGTGGGGGCGCAACGCAGCCGGCCTCGACGCCATGCGCGAAAACCGCATCAACACCCCATACCTGCCCAACTGCACGCTGCCCGACACGCTCCGTTTCAACGCCGACTTCGATCGCGTGGTCGAGGATGCCGAACTGCTGGTGATCGCCGTTCCAAGCGGCGGCCTGCGCGCCACCCTGACGGCACTGGCCACCCGCCCGACCCTGCCGCCGCTGGTTTGGGTGTGCAAAGGCTTCGAGCCTGGCAGTCGCAAACTGCCGCATCAACTCATCGCCGACCTGTTGCCCGCCCACCGTGCAGTGTGCGTGCTGTCCGGCCCCAGCTTTGCGCAGGAAGTCGCACAGGGCTACCCCACCGCACTCACGCTGGCCTCGCACGACAGCGCACTGGCGCAACGCCTGGCCGGGGCGCTGTCAGGCCAGCGACTGCGCATCTATGCGCACGACGACGTCGTCGGGGTTGAGATAGGCGGCGCGCTTAAAAACGTCATCGCCATTGCCGCCGGCATTTGCGACGGCCTGCAGCTCGGCCACAACGCCCGCGCTGCGCTCATCACGCGCGGGCTGGCCGAAATGACCCGCCTCGGTGTCCGGCTCGGCGGTCATTTCGAAACCTTCATGGGACTGTCCGGCCTTGGCGATCTCATCCTGACCACCACCGGCGACCTCTCGCGCAACCGGCAGGTCGGCCTGCGCCTCGCGCGCGGCCAGGCGCTCGACACCATTCTGACCGAACTCGGCCACGTCGCGGAAGGCGTCACCACCGCGCGCGAAGCCGCTGCGCTCGCCAGCGAACTGGGCGTCGACATGCCGATCACCCGCGCTGTTTTCCAGATGCTGTTCGAGGGTCTGCCCGCCGCCCAGGCGGTCGAAGCCCTGCTGAACCGGGTAATCAAGGCGGAGTTCTGAGGGAAGGCCGAATGGCCAACGGGGATGTTCCCCGGTCCCCGTTGCCGCGCCCCGGCACGACCCCAAAAGAGAAACGCGACCCACTGCCCAGGCCAGGTTCCGCTTGTTGCAGGCGTTCGGGGCGCCACGAGGCCGGACTCATGCCAGGCGTATCCAGGCCCTATGCACACGCCGACTTCAGCGAGCACGCTTGAACTATTTCATTTACCTGCCTTCATAAACCGCCGGATACATCCGTTACATAAACTTACGGAGATCACCTGCATGCCCGACCCAAGAACAACCCCGCTCCCTGATCTGACTGAAACACGCGCTTTCACGCCGCGTGTCATGCGCTGGGGATTTGGCGCGGTCATGACCGTGATCGCGTTGATCACGGCGCTGAGCTTTTGGCGGGTGGAGGTGGGTCACCGGGCACTGGAAGAAATCATTTCCAACGAACAGGTCGCAGTGGAAATGCTCTACCGGATGCAACTTGCCGCCCGCGACCGCGTCTTCGCCCTCTTCGGCGCTGTGCACACCAACGACCCATTCGAGCGAGACGCCGAAATCCAGCGTTTTTACAGGCTGGGAGGCGACTTCGTGGCGGCGCGTATGCAGCTGGTCGAGCTTGATCGGGGTGAGACCGAGCGCGCCCTGCTGGTGCAGCAAAGCGAGCAGGTCACGCAAGTCGGCGCGCTAATGGATCTCGTCATCGAGCGCCTGGAATCCGGACGACGCGCCGAAGCCGAGAATATGATGATTGACCAAGTGGTTCCGGCGCAAACCCGGATGATCGATACCCTGACCGCGTTGCTGGACGATGCGATTGCCAGAACGCACAAACTCGCCGCGTCGGCGCATGCAGCCCAGAACCGTGCCACCGCGCTGTTTATGATAGGCGGGCTGGCCGGCGTGCTGCTGACGTGGGGCATTTTCGTTCGGGTCAGCCGCAAAATGGGCGGTCTGGTCACCCACCTGGCAAATACCAGCGAACGTCTGCACGAATCGAACCTGGACCTGCAATTTCAGAAGCTGGCCCTGGATGAGCACAACATCGTGAGCGTCGCCGACGTGCGCGGAAACATCACGGCGGTGAACGACAGGTTTTGCGAAGTAAGCCAGTATTCGCGCGAGGAACTGCTGGGCCAGAACCATCGCCTGCTCAAATCCGGTCAGCACCCGAGCGCTTTCTATGAGGACATGTGGGCCACGATCAGCGCCGGAAAAGTGTGGCACGGCGAGGTCTGCAACCGGCGCAAGGACGGCACGTTTTATTGGGTGGCTTCCACGATCCTGCCCTTTGTTGGCGAGGATGGCTTGCCCAGCCGCTATGTGTCGGTGCGCACCGACATCACCGCGATCAAGGAGGCGCAACGGGTGCTCGAGCGTAGCCGCGACGAGCTGGAACATCTGGTCCAGGTGCGCTCCGGCGAGCTGACCGAACGCGAAGAAGTGCTGCGCGGCATCACCAATGCGGCGCAGGATGCGGTGATGATGATCGATCATGCCGGCCGGGTGAGCTACTGGAATCCGGCGGCCGAGCATATGTTTGGCTTCGCCGAAACCGAGGCCGTCGGCCGCAATCTGCACGACCTCATCGTTCCCGAACGCTATCTTGAACGGGCCCATGCAGGTTTTTCGCACTTCGTCACCTCAGGAGAAGGGCCGGCAATCGGCAAGACGACAACACTGCGTGCGAAACACAGAAATGGCGATGAGTTCCCGGTGGACATCTCGCTTTCGTCCATCAAGTTGCGCGGACAATGGAGCGCGGTGGGCATCGTGCGCGATGCGAGCGCGCGCGTGAAAACCGAAGAACAACTCAAGCAACTCGCCACCACCGATGGGCTGACAGGTATCTGCAACCGGCGCTGCTTCGATGGGGCGCTGGCGCGCGAAATCAATCGCTCCGCGCGGTTCTCCAGCCCGCTCTCGATCATTCTGTTTGACGTCGATCACTTCAAGCGCATCAACGACACCTACGGTCACCAGACAGGCGATCAAGTGCTGGCTCAGCTGGCCGGCGCAGTGGGCGGCACGATCCGGACAACCGACCTGTTCGCGCGCTGGGGCGGAGAGGAATTCGCCGTTCTGCTGCCGGGCAGCGGCCTCAACGCCGGCCGCCTGCTCGCCGAGAAACTGCGCGGGGTGCTGGAAAACCAGCCGTTTGCCGGCGTCGGGCAAGTGACCTGCAGCTTCGGGGTCGCCGAATATTCACCCGGGGACGACGCGGAAGCGTTGATGAAAAAAGTGGATCTTTGCATGTATCAGGCGAAGACATCCGGCCGCAACCGCGTGGAAGCCTGCGCGACGCCAGTCCAAGCTGCGGCAGGCGAGTCAGCGCGTCGGTAAGCTGACGGGCAGGCAGCCGACGCGCATGCCTGTTTTCCTATACGCCGCCGGGAAATCCGTTTTGCCGCCAGGCTTCAAACACCACCACGCTGACGGCATTCGACAGGTTCATGCTGCGCGAGCCTGGCAGCATCGGCAGCCGCAGGCGGTGTTCCGCGTCGAACTGCGCCAGGATGTCAGGCGGCAAGCCGCGCGACTCGGGGCCGAACAACAAGACATCGCCGGCCTGAAATGCAATATCGGCATAGCGCGTACTGCCCTTGGTGGTAAGCGCAAACCAGCGCCGACCGGGCAGCGCCGCCTGCACCGCTGCCCGGTCGGCATGCACCCGCACACATGCCATGTCGTGATAATCCAGCCCGGCGCGCGCGACCTGCTTGTCGGACAGGTCAAAACCCAGCGGTTCGACCAGATGCAGGCGACAACCGGTGTTGGCCGCCAGACGAATGAGGTTGCCGGTGTTGGGCGGGATTTCGGGTTGAAACAAAACGATGTCAAACATCAGCGATGCCCTAAAATAAACGATCTTCGAAAGGCGCATTGTATGGTCCCCTACCTCACCACCGCACTGACCGGCCCGCTTCTGGAACTGGAGAAACGCCTGCTCGACGCGCAGCCGACCATCGAGCACTGGTTCCGCCAGCAGTGGAAAGGCCAGTCGGCGCCGTTCTACACCTCGGTGGATATCCGCAATGCGGGCTTCAAGCTGGCGCCGGTGGACACCAATCTGTTTCCCGGCGGATTCAACAACCTCAACCCCGCTTTCATGTCGCTGTCGATCCACGCGGCGATGGGCGCGGTGGAAAAAATCTGCCCCTACGCGCAACGCCTGCTGCTGATCCCGGAAAGCCATACCCGCAACACCTTCTACCTGCAGAACGTCGCGGTGCTCGCGCACATCCTGCGCCAGACCGGCCTGATCGTGCGCATCGGCACGCTGATTCCCGAGATCGCCCAG
>NCIF01000176.1 GCA_002256785.1 Hydrogenophilales bacterium 17-61-9 | reverse complement strand
GGCCTGGCTGGTTTTCTCGTACCAGCCGGAGGCGCGCAACTCCTCGATAAAGATGGCGTCGGCTCTTCTGAGCAATTCAGCGTACTCGCGCTTCACTTCGCCGAGGATGCGCACGCCGAGGCCGGGGCCGGGGAAGGGATGGCGGTAGACCATGTCGTGCGGCAGGCCCAATGCAATACCCAACTCGCGCACTTCGTCCTTGAACAGTTCGCGCAGCGGTTCCAGCAGTTTCAGGTGCAGCGTATCGGGCAGGCCGCCGACATTGTGGTGGCTCTTGATGGTGTGCGCCTTCTTGGTCTTGGCACTGGCCGATTCGATGACGTCAGGATAGATGGTGCCCTGCGCCAGCCATTTGGCCTTGGGCAGCTTTTCGGCTTGTTCCTGGAACACGTGGACGAATTCGCGGCCGATGATCTTGCGTTTCTGCTCGGGGTCGGAGATGCCGGCAAGCGCGTCCATGAAGCGGTCGCGCGCATCGACGTGGATGACCTTGACGCCAAGATTGTCGGCGAAAGTTTGCATCACCTGCCCGGCCTCGTTCAGGCGCAACAGGCCGTTGTCGACGAACACGCAGGTGAGCTGATTGCCGATGGCGCGGTGCAGCAGCGCCGCAACCACCGAGGAATCGACGCCGCCGGAAAGTCCCAGAATCACTTCATCGCTGCCGACTTCCGAACGCACGCGACCGATGGCTTCGTCGACGTAGCCGGGCATATTCCAGTCGCCGGCACAGCCACACAGCTCGCGCACAAAACGGTTGAGCAGGGTTTTACCCTGCAGGGTGTGGGTGACTTCGGGATGAAACTGAACGCCGTAGAACTTTCGCGCGTCGTCGGCCATGGCGGCAATTGGCGTGGCAGCGTTGGATGCCATCACCTTGAACCCCGGCGGCAAGGCGGTGACCTTGTCGCCGTGGCTCATCCATACATCAAGCAGACCGTGACCTTCGTCGTTGACGCTGTCCTGGATATCGCGCAGCAGCGCGGTATGCCCGCGCGCGCGGATTTCCGCGTAACCGAATTCACGCTTGGCGGCAGGCTCGACTTGCCCGCCAAGCTGAGCCGCCATGGTCTGCATGCCGTAGCAAATCCCCAGCACCGGGACGCCCAGTTCAAACACAATCTGCGGCGCGCGTGGCGTTTCGTCTTCGTACACCGAATTCGGTCCACCGGAAAGAATGATGCCGGCTGGCGCAAACTCACGCACGAATGCTTCGGTCACGTCGCTGGGATGCAGCTCGCAATACACGCCCGCTTCGCGCACGCGGCGCGCGATGAGCTGAGTGTATTGAGAACCGAAATCGAGGATGAGAATTTTCTGGTGCATGGTTATCAGGGGTCAGGGGTCAGGAGCCAGGGGACAGGATTCAGGAGCCAGGGATAGGGGTCATAAAGAAAAAGCCGCGCAACAGCGCGACTTTCCCTGACCCCTGAATCCTGGCCCCTGATCCCTATTCAACACGGTAATTCGGCGCTTCCTTCGTAATCTGCACATCGTGCACATGCGATTCGCGCACGCCAGCCGAGGTGATCTCGACGAATTCGGCCTTGGCATGCATGTCGGCAATGCTGGCCACGCCGAGGTAACCCATGCTGGAACGCAGGCCGCCCATCAGCTGGTGGATCACGCCGAGTGCGCTGCCCTTGTAGGGCACGCGGCCTTCGATGCCTTCGGGCACCAGCTTCTCGGCGCTCTTTTCATTGTCCTGAAAGTAACGGTCGCTGGAGCCCTGCTGCATTGCGCCCAGCGAGCCCATGCCGCGATAGGATTTGTACGAACGGCCCTGGAACAGTTCAACCTCGCCCGGCGCTTCCTCGGTCCCTGCCAGCAGGCCACCGAGCATCACGCAGCTCGCACCGGCCGCGATCGCCTTGGCGATATCGCCGGAATAACGAATGCCGCCGTCGGCAATCACCCCAACGCCGCTGCCTGCCAGCGCCGCCGCCACATTGGCCACAGCGGTGATTTGCGGCACGCCGACGCCCGCAACCATGCGCGTGGTGCAAATCGAGCCGGGCCCGATCCCGACCTTGACCGCATCGGCGCCATGCTCGACCAGCGCAGCGGCGGCTGATGCGGTAGCGATATTGCCGCCGATGACCTGCACGCCGGGGAAATTCAGCTTGACCCAGCGCACCCGGTCGAGCACGCCCTTGGAATGACCGTGCGCCGTGTCCACCGTGATGATGTCGACTCCGGCGGCCACCAGCGCAGCGACGCGTTCTTCGGTGCCTTCGCCAGTACCCACTGCTGCGCCCACGCGCAGCCGGCCCATCGCATCCTTGCACGCCAGCGGATGCTCGCTGGATTTTTGAATATCCTTGACGGTAATCAAGCCACACAACTCAAACGCATTGTTCACCACCAGCACGCGCTCCAGGCGGTGTTTGTGGAGCAGCCCCATCGCCGGCTGATCGAGGCTGGTTTCAAAACGCAGGTCGCGATTGGTCACAATGCCGACCACCTTGCCGCCATCAATCACCGGCAAACCGGAAATGCGCTTCGCGCGGGTAATCTCGAGCACCTGGCGCACCGTCATCTGCGGCGCGACGGTAATCGGATCCTTGACCACGCCGGACTCGAAACGCTTGACCGCCAGCACCTGGGCCGCCTGCATTTCGACATTCATGTTCTTGTGAATGATGCCGACGCCGCCTTCCTGCGCCAGCGCAATCGCCAGACGCGCCTCGGTCACCGTATCCATCGCGGCGGACAACAGGGGAAGGTTCAGGGTGATGGTGCGAGTCAACTGCGTAGACAGGCTGACTTCACGGGGCAGGACGGCAGAATGGGCGGGAACGAGCAGTACGTCGTCGAACGTCAGCGCTTTTTGCAGAACACGCATGGGCTTTCCTTCATAGCAAAGCGGAATTATACGCGCGCGCCTGTCGCCGCACAAACCAGAACGGGGCCCCGCCGCACTTGGTTGTAATCTACCAAACCATTTGCATGCTCACAGGTTGACTCCTTGGCTCGATGCGGCTAACTTTGCTACCAGCATCAAAAAAAGCTGCTGGGGCGCGTGGTTCGACTGCCCACCCCTGAACGCCATACAACTCGAGGAGATAAAACAATGTCCAAAGTTTTACTTGCACTGACTTCCGCTGCCCTGCTGGGTCTGTCTGGTTGCGCCGACCTGTATATCAACAAGTCCGGCGCGCCCGCAAAATCGGCCGAAGCCACCATCAGCGCCGAAGCGAAGGCCGCGCTCACCGCTGCCCAGGCTGACGTCAAGGCCGCCAAGGCCAAGAACGCACTGTGGACGACCGCAGACAGCGCGCTCAAGGCTGCGGAAGCGGCAGCTGCGAAAGGCGACAGCGCCACTGTGCTGAAAGAAGCCAAGCTGGCCAGCAACCATGTCCAGAAAGGCCTGGCACAACTCAACTACCCAATGCTCAAGGTCGGCGACTGATACACAGTCCGCTCCAGCCAAAAGGCCTTCCGGAATCCATCCGGAAGGCCTTTTTGTTTGCGCGGCGCCGGGACCTTACGAGGCGGCGTCGCCCCCGCCCTTCCTGGTGACCTTGCCTTCTTCCGCGCGCTTGCGGCGCACTTCCTTGGGGTCGGCGATCAGCGGACGGTAGATTTCCACCCGGTCGCGGTCGCGCACCCTTTCATCCAGTTTGACCAGTTTGCTGAAAATCCCGACCTTGTTTTTGGCGAGGTCGATTTCGGGAAAGGCGTCCAGCACGCCCGAGGCGCGAATGGCGTCTTCCACCGTCGCGCCTTCGGCAAGCCGCACCTGCAGCAGGGGCTGCTGCGCCGGCAAGGCATAAATGACTTCGACCTGGATATCGGCTGCGCTCATGCGGCATACACCTCGTCGGCACGGCGCACGAAAGCGTCGACAAAAGTATTGGTGATATGGCTGAAGACGGGCGCCAGGATCGTTTCCAGCACCCGGCTGGAAAACGCATACTGCAGCCGGAACTCGATCTTGCAGGCGTCGTCGCCCAATGGGGAAAACGACCAGTCGCCTTCCAGTTCGGCGAACGGGCCGTCCTGCAGCCTGATTCGCATTTCGCGCGGGCGGGTTTTGGTGTTTTCCGTAGTGAAGCTCTGGCGGATGCCCATGTAGGCGATATGGATCGTCGCCACCGTGCAATGTTCGTCGCGCAGCTTCAGTTCGGTGCCGCCGCACCAGGGCAGGAAATCGGGGTAATCCTCGACACGGTCAACAAGCTCAAACATGCGTTCGGGGGGGTGCGCCACCAGCACACTTTTTTCCACACGCGCCATGAAACACCTAAAGCCTTGTAAAATCGAGAATTGTACGCAAGCCCGCACGCCATGAGCATCGCCGACAATAAAAAAGCCTTTCACGATTACTTCATCGAAGAAAAATTCGAAGCCGGACTCGTCCTGGAAGGCTGGGAAGTCAAGGCGATACGTGCCAGTCGCGTACAACTGAAAGAAGCTTATGTCATCGTCAAGCATGGCGCGGTTTACCTGATTGGCTGCCACATCAGTCCGCTGCTGACTGCCTCCACCCATATCCATCCCGACCCGACCCGCTCGCGCAAACTGCTGCTGCATGCGGCTGAAATCAGCAAATTGATCGGCAAAACCGAGCGTGCAGGTTTCACGTTGATACCGCTCAACATGCATTTTTCAAAAGGACGGATCAAGCTCGACATAGGCTTGGCCAAGGGTAAAAAGGAGCATGACAAGCGCGCAACCGAGAAAGACCGCGAGTGGCAGCGTGAAAAGCTGCGGCTGGTTCGCGCCCATCGAACCTGAAATGTGACATAAAACTGACAAACAGAGGCGTTGGCCCACTTAATATTGGTCACAGCAATATTAAGTCGAAATCTCGACTATAATATGTTGACATGTCAACAAGCGAGGACAACCCTGATGTCGGCACTGCCTGTTTATCAAGTTGAATTCATCCCGCTGGAACGTCGTTTAGGCGACCGTCGCGTTGCCCCCCGCGATTCGCTATTACCCCCCCACATCACGGCTGATCGCCGCAATGCCTCGGGACGACTCAGCGAAACGCTGGGACGACGCGGTGAAGACCGTTTGTTCGCAACCCTGAAAGTCGTGTAGGGCTTGCAGGAACCGGGCGCATGGCGCCCGCCCGTCTGCGGCGACTGCGGCTCGCCATCGCTTTTCGCCTGCCCGCGCCGGTTTACACCGCGCTTCACAACGAATCCGGGGCTTTTGGCCCCCGGTTTATCCGAAACTCAACCGACACCACCCCAAGGATTTTGCCGCTGCAGGCTGCAGCCGTGAGAAAATCGCATCCGTTTCATCGCATTCACGCGCATGTTCCTGAAAGTTGAGCCCCCTTGCCGCCCGCCCCTGTAACTGAACTGCACGCCTTTGATGAGGTGATTGACGTCCGCTCACCCGGCGAATTCGCGGAAGACCACATCCCGGGTGCCATCAATCTGCCGGTGCTGAGTGACGCCGAGCGCGAACGCGTCGGCACCATGTACAAGCAGGTCTCGTCGTTCGAAGCCAAGAAAATGGGCGCAGCGCTGGTATCACGCAATATCGCGCGCACCCTCGAAAGCCATTTCGCCGACAAGCCCAAATCCTACCGTCCGCTGGTGTATTGCTGGCGCGGCGGCAGTCGCAGCGGCGCATTGACTCACATTCTGCAAAAAATCGGCTTCCCCGCCATGCAACTCGACGGCGGCTACAAGGCTTACCGGCGACATGTCATCAGCGAACTGGCTCGCCTGCCAGCGTTATTTGCCTATCGCGTGGTGTGTGGAACGACGGGAAGCGGGAAAAGCCGTCTGCTCCTGGAACTTGAGAAGGCGGGTGCGCAAGTGCTGGATCTTGAAGCACTGGCTGCTCACCGCGGCTCTTTACTCGGCGCGCTGCCGGATCAGCCCCAGCCTCCGCAGAAAAACTTTGAAAGCGCGATCTGGTTTGCGCTTTCCCGCTTTGATCCCAGGCGCACCGTGTACGTAGAGTCCGAAAGCAAGAAAATCGGCGCCTTGCGTGTCCCTGAAACCCTGATCACGGCAATGCGCGCCAGCGCCTGCGTTCGTCTGGAGGTGCCGCTGGAAGCGCGCGTCAAATTGCTCACCGAGGACTACGCACATTTTTTGCGCGATCCGGAAACCATCAACCGTCTGCTTGCGCTCCTGATTCCGCTACGCGGCAGCGAAACCGTCACCGCATGGCAGGAACTTGCGAACAAACAGGCGTGGGATCAGCTGGTTTCAAGCCTGTTGACGCAGCACTACGACCCGGCTTATCTCAAATCGCTCGCCACCAATTATGCTACGGCACCGACCGATCTCGGTTTTGCCACGGCCGATTTATCCGCAAGCGGCCTGCAACAATTGGCGCAAGACATCCTGAAAGCCAACCCGGAAACCTGAAGCCGCTTGCCCGGCACAAAGCCAATGACTACCGCCGCGGCCAGTCCGCCAGCGCAGACTTTCTTCACGCTCCACACTTAACTTCGCTTAACTTCGATTACGTTTTGCACATGCTGCAGGCGCGCCAGCAACCGGGCCAGCTGCTGCAATTCCTTGATGCGCACGGTGAGTTGCATATGCGCATATTCGTCACGGCTCTCGGTGTTGACCCGCAATACGTCCAGCTTGTCCTTGGCGATGACATCGGAAATATCCCGCAACAGCCCCTGACGATCAAATGCTTTTAAATTGATATTCACTTCGAACGCGGCGCCGGCGTCGAGCACCCAATCGGCTGGCATTGCACGGGCGGGGTTGCCGCGTCGAAGCGATGCGCAATCGCTGCGATGAACCATCACGCCCCGTCCAACAGTGGTGTAGGCCACTATGTCATCCGGCGGTTGCGGCTTGCAACAGCGCGCCAGCGTCAGCGGCACATCGCCCAGACCCGGTATCGTCACCGGGTTGCCCGTTTTGGCGCGCGCGCGGGGCCTGGCCGTGGCAACGAGTGCAGGCGTCGGCGCACCCGGCTCGTGCAGGCCGTTGACCAGATCCCGGTGGCCCACATCGCCCCTGCCCAAGGCTGCAAGAAACTCTTCCAGCTTGTTGAACTTGAGCCGCTGCGCAAGCTTTTCAAGGTTGGTTCCCACCACCCCCAGCCGCTTGAGTTCCTTTTCCAGCAGCGCGCGGCCCAGGCTCACCTGTTCGCCTACATCGCGCTGGCGAAACCACGCACGTACTTTGGAACGTGCACGATGGCTAGCCAAATACCCGAGTGAGGTATTGAGCCAGTCGCGACTCGGCTCGCCCTCCCTGGCGGCGACGATTTCGACCTGCTGCCCGTTATCCAGCACGGTATTCAAGGGCACCATCGCGCCGTTGATCTTCGCGCCCCGGCAGCGATGCCCCAGATCGGTATGCAGCGCATAGGCAAAGTCCACCGGCGTCGCGCCTCGATCCAGCGAGACCACTCGTCCCTGCGGCGTCAGCACATAAACCTGATCGTGAAACAGTTCGGTCTTGAACTGCTCGGTGAATTCGCTGCTGTCGGCAACGTCATCCTTCCATTCCAGAATGCGCCGCAGCCAGGCGATTTTTTCCTCGTACTGCGCGTCCTGCCGACCGCCCTCCTTGTAGCGCCAGTGGGCGGCGACGCCG
>NCIF01000175.1 GCA_002256785.1 Hydrogenophilales bacterium 17-61-9 | reverse complement strand
AAGGCAATGCGCTCGATCAGGAAAACGTTGCCCGCCTGAAGCCGGGCCTCAACCGCGCTCAAGTCCGCTTCCTGCTGGGAACGCCGCTGGTGGTCGACCCGTTCCGTACCGATCGCTGGGATTATGTGTACGTGTTTTACAAAGCAGGAAAGCTGGCCGAACAAAAGCGCATCACGCTGTTTTTCGAGGGTGAAGTGCTGGCGCGGATAGAAGGCGACTTGCCTGCGGCCGTGCCCGCCGTGGCGACAGCACAGCCTGAGTCCGGGGCTGATGAACCCAAAACTGAATCCCCGTCCCCCGCAGCTGCACTGGAGGCCAGCGCCTTACCCGCCCAGCCGGCGCCAAAAGCCGAGCCCATACCGGATGTCCAGTCGCCGACCCCGCAGTCGGCTCGCGTTGAGGAAACGGCTGAAGCGGTCGTTCAGCCGTCGGCTGGAAAGCCCATCGCATCGCCGGCATCGCAACCGGTTGAATCGTCTGCTGTGACGAGCAGCATCGTATCGCCGCTATCCGCGCCCAAGAATGTGCCGGCCTATGTTGGCCCCGCCACGCCTGCCGCGCTGAGTTTGCAATCGGAAACCCATGTCGAACAGCTGAAGCCGGACGTTATTCCGTCTTTTTCCGAGGCATCCAAGGGAGCTGACCAAGGCGATGAATCGCTCATCAAGGCGTTGCATGCCTGGGTTGACGCATGGACGCGTCGAGACAATGCCGCTTTTTTCGCCGCCTATGATGCCAGCTTTGTGCCGTCAGACGGCGGCAGCCGTGCAGACTGGGAAAAGCGCCGTCGTGCGTTATTTGATTCGGCCAAAAATATCGAGGTCAAGATTGATTCGCCTGCAATCGGTCGCACTGAAGAGGGGGCCGTCACGTTGACATTCAATCAGTATTATCGCTCCGGGAATTATCGCGATGCTGTAGTCAAGCAGTTGCTGATGATTGAACGGGAAGGCCGCTGGCTGATTATCGAGGAAAAAGTGTTGTCGACGCTAACGGGTGGCAAGCGATGAGCGTGCGGATCGCGCTTGCTGGCGTGTCTGGACGCATGGGGCGGGCGTTGCTCGAGTCGGTGGCGGCCGATGAAGGGTGCACGTTGCATGCAGCCATCGACCGTGCCGGCAGCCTGCTGGTCGGGCAGGATGCTGGCGCTGCTTGGGGTGCGGCAAGCGGGGTCCGCGTAACCGATCAGCCCTCGATTGCCTTGCACGCTGCGCAGGCATTGATTGACTTCACCCGCCCGGAGGCCACTTTGGGCTATCTCGACGCGTGTGCCGCAGCGGGTGTGCCGCTGGTTATTGGTACCACGGGTTTCGATGAAAACGGAAAGGCGCGTATTGCTGCCGCGGCACAGCAGATCCCGATTGTGTTCGCCCCCAACATGAGCGTCGGCGTGAATTTGCTGATGAAGCTGGCCGAACTGGCTGCCGTGGTGCTCGATGACGGATATGACATCGAGATTATCGAAGCGCATCATCGCCACAAAGTGGATGCGCCCTCCGGCACCGCGCTGGGTCTGGGACATGCGGTTGCCGGCGCCCTCCACCGCGATCTGGCCAGCTGCGCGGTCTATGGTCGCGAGGGTGTGACCGGCGAGCGCGACGCCCAAACCATCGGCTTTTCCACCGTGCGAGGCGGCGACATCGTCGGCGACCACACGCTGTTATTCGCCGGGTTGGGAGAACGGGTTGAGTTGACCCATAAAGCCAGCAGCCGCGCCACCTTTGCGCAAGGCGCCCTGCGCGCCGCCAAATGGTTGCAGGGCCGCGCGCCAGATTTGTACGACATGCGCGACGTGTTGAACCTGAAATAGCCGCGCTTGGTTCCCTGCGAGTCGATGTTGCTTGAATTAACCGTTATAAAACAGGAAACAACCATGAACGCCGTCAAGGTTTATAGCACGGGAACATGCCCGATCTGCGTAAAAGCCAAAGCCTTTCTTGATAAGCGCGGCATTGGCTATGATGAGGTCCGCATCGATCTCGACCGCGAGGCGATGCAAGAGTTTGCCGTGGCAACCGATGGCGCGCGCAGCGTGCCGCAGATCATGATCGAAGGAGCCTGCATCGGCGGCTTTAGCGAGTTGACCGAGATCGATATGGACGGTGGGCTGGATCATTTGCACCCTTGATGCGAGCGGAAGGCCGGTGGGTCGCTGCTTGCCCGCGTCGCCCCGCCTACCAGACCTGACCAACCGCTGATTCAATCCCCGCGCAATGCAGCCTTGAACGCCCGGCGTCGCCGATGCAGGGTGGGTTCGGTGTAGCCGTTGGGCACGCGCCGGCCGTGGAAGATCATGTCTTGCGCGGCCTGGAAGGCGAGGCTGATGTAGTGCGGCGTCATGTTGATGTAGTTGGGGTCGCCGGCATTCTGCTGGTCCACCAGCCGGGCCATGCGCTTCAAGGCTTCCATCACCTGGGTTTCTTTGATAACGCCATGATGCAGCCAGTTGGCGATATGCTGGCTGGCGATGCGCAGCGTCGCTCGGTCTTCCATCAGGCCGACGTTGTTGAGGTCGGGCACCTTGGACGCGCCCATGCCCTGGTCGATCCAGCGCACCACGTAGCCGAGCAGGCCCTGGATGTTGTTGTCGAGTTCACGCTGGATATCCTCGGCTGACCAGCTGGGCATCGCCACCACGGGGATCGTCAGCAGGTCGTCGAGCGAGGCGCGCACGCGCGAGCGCAGCGCCTGCTGGCGCGCGAACACGTCGACCCGGTGATAGTGGATGGCGTGCAGCGTGGCGGCGGTGGGCGAGGGCACCCAGGCGCAGCTGGCGCCGGCCTCGGGGTGGACCTGTTTGCTTGCCATCATGGCGGCCATGCGGTCCGGCATCGTCCACATGCCCTTGCCGATCTGCGCCCGCCCCGCGAGGCCGCAGGCCAGTCCGATATCGACGTTCCAGTCCTCATAGGCGCGCAGCCAGGCGGCGGATTTCATGTCGCCCTTGCGCAGCACCGGGCCGGCTTCCATCGAGGTGTGTATTTCGTCGCCGGTGCGGTCGAGGAAGCCGGTGTTGATGAAGATCAGCCGCTCGCGCGCGGCGCGGATGCAGGCCTTGAGGTTGAGCGTGGTGCGCCGTTCTTCGTCCATGATGCCGAGCTTGAGCGTGTTCTTCGGCAGTTCCAGCACGTCCTCGATGCGCGTAAACAGATCAATGGTAAAGGCGACTTCGTCGGGACCATGCTGCTTGGGCTTGACGAGGTAGATGCTGCCGGCCCGGCTGTTGCGCAGGGGGCTGCTGCCTTTCAGGTCGTGCAGCGCGCAGTAGCTGGCGATGAAGCCGTCGAGCAGGCCCTCGAACACCTCGTTGCCGTACTCGTCCAGCACCGCGTCGGTGGTCATCAGATGGCCGACGGTGCGCACCAGCATCAGGCTGCGGCCGGGAATGTCGAAATGGCGGCCTGCTGGCGAGCGGTAACGCCGGTCCGGGTTGAGGCTGCGGGTCTGGGGTTTGCCGCCTTTGTCGAAGCGGCTGGCGAGCGTGCCCTGCATCAAGCCGAGCCAGTTGCGATAGAGCCTGACCTTGTCGCCGACATCCACTGCGGCCACCGAATCCTCGCAGTCCATGATGGTGGTGACCGCCGCTTCCAGATAAATGTCGCGGATGCCGGTGGGGTGCAATTCGTGGATGGGGTGGTCGGTGTTGAAATGGATGTCGATGTGCAAGCCATGGTGCGCCAGCAGGATTGAACCGATGCCGCCGGGGGTTTCCTGATAGCCCCTGAACTGGGCGGGATCGCGCAGGCGGGTACGCACGCCGCTGGAGAGCGTGACCGCGAGTTGCTCCGACTTCACCGAATAGGCGATGGCGTCGAGGTAGCTGCCTTCGGCCAACGGCGCGGTTTCGTCGAGAAAGGCCTTGGCAAAGGCGATGACCTTGGCGCCGCGCAGCGGATTAAAGGCGCCTTGCTTGCCGGCGCCATCTTCGTCGGAAATAACATCGGTGCCGTAAAGCGCGTCGAACAGGCTGCCCCAGCGCGCATTGGCGGCGTTCAGCGCGTAGCGCGCGTTACTGAGCGGAACCACCAGCTGCGGGCCGGCGATGCGGGCAATTTCGTCGTCGACGTTTTCGCTGGCGATGCTGAAATCCTCGCCTTCTGGCAACAGGTAGCCGATCTCGTTCAGGTATTGCTTATAGCCCGCGGCATCGTGCGGCTGGCCTTTGCGTTCCAGGTGCCAGGCGTCGATGCGCGCCTGCAGTTCGTCGCGTCGCGCCAGCAGCGCGCGGTTGCGCGGCGTCAGTTCGCGCACGATGTCGGCGAATCCCTGCCAGGCACGGTCGCTTGAAATGCCGGTAGCGGGGGCGATTTCATCGTGCACCAGTTCGAACAGCGGCTGGGCGATCGAGAGGCCGGCAACCAAGACGCGTGCATCCATGGCGGGTTCCTTTCAGGCGACGACGTTCTGCGGCGCGCCGGCCGCGAAGGCTTCGATGTTGTCGATCAGCTGGTCGGCGAGAAACTGCATGGCCTCCCGGCTGGACCATGAAATGTGCGGGGTGAGGATAAAGTTGGGCAGGTTGAGGTTGAGCAGGGGGTTGCCTTCGCGCGGAGGCTCCGTCGACAGCACGTCGAAACCGGCGCCGGCGATGCGTTGCGACGTCAGCGCCCAGGCCAGCGCGGCTTCGTCGACCAGATTGCCGCGCGCGGTGTTGATGAGAATCGCGCTGGTTTTCATCAGGCCGAATTCGCGCGTCGAGATCATGTGGCGCGTTTCGGGCGTCAGCGGCGCGTGCAGCGAGATCACGTCGGCCTCGCGCATCACCGTGTCGAAATCGGTGTGGCCGTCGCGCGGGGCCGCGGCATTTTTATGCTCGGCAATCAGCACCTTCATGCCAAATGCCCCGGCCAGCCTTTGCATGCCGTGGCCGAGCGAACCGTGGCCGACCAGGCCCAGCGTGCTGCCGAACAGATCGTTGACCGGTCGGGTGAACAGGCAGAACTGCTCGGCCCGCTGCCACAGGCCCGCCTGCACATCCTGCCGCCAGCCAAGAAGATTGCGCCGCAGCGCCAGCATCATCATGAATGCGTGTTCCGGCACCGCATGTACCGCGTAGTTGCGGATGTTGGAAACGACGATGCCGTGGGCCTGGCAGTAAGCAAGGTCGATGTTGTCGGTGCCGGTGGCCGCCGCCGCGATCATTTTCACCCTGGGCGCGGCGGCGAGCAGTTCGCCCGTG
>NCIF01000174.1 GCA_002256785.1 Hydrogenophilales bacterium 17-61-9 | reverse complement strand
GTTCGTCGTGCGCCACGGGCAGTCGGGGGCGGCGCATTTCATTGCGCGCCACGTCGCGCCGCATATTTCGGTGATCAACGCCGGCGACGGCCGCCATGCCCATCCGACCCAGGGTCTGCTCGACATGTTCACCATCCGCCGCTTCAAGGGCGAGTTTCACAACCTGACCGTTGCGATCATCGGCGACGTGCTGCATTCGCGCGTGGCGCGTTCGCAGATCCACGCCCTGACCACGCTGGGGGTGCCGGAAGTGCGCGTGATCGGCCCGAAAACATTGCTGCCTACCGGCGTTGAGCAGATGGGGGTCAAGGTGTTCCATACCATGGAAGCCGGCCTCGCTGGCTGCGATGTGGTCATCATGCTGCGGCTGCAGAACGAGCGCATGAAGGGCGCGTTGCTGCCCTCCGCGCAGGAATACTTCAAGTTCTTCGGCCTGACGCCGGAAAAACTCGCGCTCGCCAAACCGGATGCCATCGTCATGCACCCCGGTCCGATGAACCGCGGCGTCGAAATCGACTCCGCGGTGGCCGACGGCCCGCAGTCGGTGATCCTGCCGCAGGTGACCTACGGCATTGCGGTGCGGATGGCGGTGATGGCGATACTGGCGGGAGGGGCGACAGCATGAAAATCCATATCCGGAACGGCCGCGTGATCGACCCGATGAGCGTGCGCGATGACGTGACCGACGTGTTTGTCGTGGCTGGAAAAATTGTCGGCCTCGGCAGCCCACCCGCCGACTTTCATGCCAACCGCGTCATCGACGCCACCGGTCTGGTTGTCTGCCCCGGCCTGGTCGACCTGTCGGTGCGGCTGCGCGAGCCCGGCTTTGAATATCGCGCCACGCTCGAATCAGAAATGCTCGCGGCGGCGGCCGGCGGCGTCACCTCGCTCGCCTGCCCGCCCGATACCGACCCGCCGCTGGACGAGCCCGGGCTGGTCGAGATGCTGAAATTCCGCGCCAGAAATCTGCCGGGGCCGCGCGTCTACCCGATCGGCGCCTTGACGCAAAAACTCGAAGGCAAACTGCTGACCGAAATGGCCGAGCTGACCGAAGCGGGCTGCCGCGCGTTTACCCAGGCCGACGCGGTGCCAGCCGACCCGCAGGTGTTGCTGCGCGCGATGCAGTATGCCGCGACGTTTGGCTTCAGCCTGTGGCTGCGGCCGCAGGACCTGTCGCTGGCAAGGGACGGCATTGCGCACGACGGCGCGGTGGCCTCGCGTCTCGGCCTGCCCGGCATTCCGACGCTGGCCGAAACGGTCGCGCTGGCGACGATCCTGCTGCTGGCACGCGAAACCGGCGCCCGCGTGCATCTGGCGCGCCTGTCGACCTACGAGAGCATCGCCATGGTGCGCGCAGCCAAGGCGCAGGGGCTGGCCATCACCTGCGACGTTGCGAGCACGCACGTGCATCTGTCGGAAAACGATCTCGTCAGCTTCGATTCGCACCTGCATCTGGTGCCGCCGCTGCGCGGCCTGCGCGACCGCGACGCCATCCGCGAGGCGCTGCGCGACGGGTCCATCGACGCGCTGTGCTCCGACCACACGCCAGTTGACGAGGACGAAAAACAGGTGCCGTTCGGCGAGTCGGCGCCGGGCGCCTCCGGCGTCGAACTCTTGCTGCCGCTGACGCTGAAGTGGGCGCGCGAAATGGGCGTTCCCCTGATTCAGGCGATAGACCTGATTACATGGAAGCCGGCCCAGATTCTGGGCGTGCCCGGCGGCAATCTGGCGGTTGGAAGTTGCGCCGACATCTGCATCTTCGACGAAGCAGCCGAATGGATCGCCACGCCGAAAACGCTCGCCAGCCAGGGCGACAACACGCCCTTCCTCAATCACGCGATGCAGGGACAAGTCCGCTACACACTGATCGACGGCCATGTCGATTTTGAGTTTGCGCATTGAGCGCCGTGTGGTTTTCCCGGGTGGATGAACGCGCTGCCAGGCGCAGCGTGTCTTTTTCCTTGCTGCTGATCAGCCTGTTATCCGGCGTACTGGCTGTCGCCGGATTCGCGCCGTTTTACCTCTGGCCTTTGCCCCTCATCAGTCTGGCTGTGCTGTTCGGTCTGATGACGCGGACACGCTCCATCCGCGCCGGCTTTCTCATCGGTCTGGCCTGGGGGCTGGGGTTTTTCCTGAGCGGCGTGAGCTGGGTCTATGTCAGCCTGTCGGTATACGGCGGCATGCCGATGGCGCTGGCGGCGCTGGCGACCTTTCTGTTTTGCGCGCTGCTGGCGCTGTTTCCCGCGCTCGTCGGCGCGCTGCAGGCGGGCGGGCGGGCCTCGCCCGGCTTGCGTTTGCTGCTGCTGATCCCGCTTGGATGGGGCGTGGCGGAATGGGTGCGCGGCTGGCTGTTCACCGGCTTCCCCTGGCTGGCGATTGGTTATTCGCAAGTGCCGGCCAGCCCGCTGGCGGGTTACGCGCCGCTGGTCGGGGTCTATGGGGTGTCGTTTCTGCTGGCGCTGTCGGCCGCCCTGCTGGCGTGGGGCGCGACCCTGCGCGGCCCGCTGGCGCAGCGCGTGTGGGCCGGCGTGGCCGTGCTTGCGCTGGGGATCGGCGGTCAGGCCCTGCGCGGCATCGACTGGACGACGCCGGACGGCGCCCCGACCTCGGTCGCCCTGCTGCAGGGCAATATCCCGCAGGACATGAAGTGGAAACCGGAAAAAACTCATTCCACGCTCGAAGTTTATGCCCGCATGGCTGCCGCCTCACCCGCGCAATTAATCGTGCTGCCCGAAACTGCACTGCCGCTGTTTGAATCGGACCTGCCCGATTTTTACCGGAATGGGCTGGCAACACTTGGGCAGAAAAATGGCGGCGACATCCTGACGGGATTGCCCACCGGATCCATCAACGGCGCGTACTACAACAGCGCCCTCAGCCTGGGCAGCGCACCCAGCCAGTATTATCACAAGGTGCATCTGGTGCCTTTCGGCGAATACATCCCGCTCAAAGCGCTATGGGGCTGGGTGATCCGGGTGCTGCACATTCCGCTATCCGATTTTGCGCGCGGCGATCGCAATCAAACGCCGCTTGCTATCGGCGGCCAGCGCGTGGCGGCCAACATCTGTTACGAAGACGTCTTCGGCGAGGAAATCATCCGTCAGTTGCCGGCCGCAAGCGTGCTGGTCAACGTCAGCAACCTGGCGTGGTTCGGGGATTCGTTCGCGCCCTGGCAACACGCGCAGATGTCGCAGATGCGCGCGCTGGAAACCGGGCGCATGATGATGCGCGCCACCAACACCGGCTTGACCGCCATCATTGACGAAAAAGGCCGGATACTTGCCAGTCTGCCGCCTTTTACCTCCGGCAGCCTCACCGGCAGCATACAGGGCTACGCCGGCAGCACGCCTTACGTGCGTTGGGGCAATGCCAGCGTATTGATGGTGTGGGGCGTGCTGGGTGTTGGGCTGCTACTGCCCCGGCTTAAGCGGCGTCCCTGATTCGCGTCATGTTGCGACCGCTGCGCTTGGCTTCAAGCAAAGCCGTATCGGCACGCGCCAGCGCTTCATTTTCCTGCTTGTCTTCACGGCTGTATTCGGACAAACCGCCGCTCCAGGACAATTTCTGCGTCACGCCGGGAATCAGCTCCACGCTTTCCGGCATCTTGGCGCGCAGGCGCTCGGCCAGCCCCTGCGCACGCTCCAGCGGGGTGCAGGGGAACAGGACGCAAAACTCGTCGCCGCCCAGGCGGGCAATGAAGTCGCTGTTGCGCAAACAGGATTTGAGCGCATTGCCGAACTTGATGATGAGCTGATCGCCCGCCTCGTGGCCGAAAGTGTCGTTCACCTGCTTGAAATTGTCGATATCCAGGATCAGCAGGCTGTGCGACCAGCCATCTTGCATGCTGGCAAACAGCTCCTTCTGCTTTTCGTCGAAACTGCGCCGGTTGTTGACCTGCGACAGGTGATCGAGCCTCGCCTGGGTACTCACTTCTTTTTGCTGGCCCAGCATCACCTTGCCCAGCTTCAGCATGGTCGCCAGCGGCATCTGGAATTCGGCCAGGCTGACCGGGTAGGCTGAGCGCAGTCGCTGTTGCCGCAGGTCGTTGGTGAATCTCACCAGCATGCGCAGGCTGTCGTTCACCCGGGTGCGCACCGCCAGAAGGGTGCCCACCACCAGTATCGCGATCATCAGGCTCGCCACCAGCCAGCTCAATGCATAGGGGGCGACGCTTTCAACCACGGGCACGACCGGGCGCCACACCGCGATCTGCCAGGGCGTGCCCGCCAGCGCGATCAAGGTGGCGCGTGCATGGCGCTTGATTGCCTGATTGCCGCGTCGCATCAGCACCATGGACGTATCGCCGGCCTGGATCTGCTGCAACTCGGCATACGCTGCGGCGTCCGGCAGCGGCAGCGTATCGAACAAGGCCTGCAGCTGCGGCACGCCTTGCTCGACGATGACAAAACCCAGGCGACGGCCTTCGCTATTGGTAACCGGATGCGAGAGCGACAGGTTGAAGGCGGCCGAGGCGGCTGCCCCCATCCCGGCGCGGCCGGCATTCGCCAACAACCTGCGGGTATCTGCGGGTAAGAATCCGGGCAGCAGCTGGCGTTGTCCAGCGGTGGCGAACAGCACCGTCGCGTCCTGGTTCAAGGCATGCAGATTAGCCGCCTGCGCCTGACAGACGTCTGGCGCCCCGGAGGTGAAACATGCCAGCGTCTGCGGATGAGCGGCAATGCGGGCGGCGCTGCGCTGCATGGCGTCGGCCATGAACTCGATTTGGGCGGCCATCACCGGCTTGTCGAGCTCTTCCGCGATCGGGGCCGCCTGCGGACGCGACAGAAAAATCGCGGCCGTCGCCACGCCCGCCAGCAGCACCAGGGCTGTGACGAGAATCAGGCCAAACCGCAATATGGACGTGTGGGGCATGTTTGATGCGCCAGCAGGCTCCACCTCTTTTGTTTATTGTCTCCGCAATGGCCGAATCCAGATTCCGCTCTGGTGGTTCAGCCTACCTGCCAGTCAATACAGCAAAATCCATGCCCTGACGCGCGGACATCCGCCCAGCCATCCCACCAGGCGTATGCATGCACCGAGGTGTAAAGAATTCCGACGCTACTGTCGCCCGGTGCTGCCGAATCCACCCACGCCGCGTTCGCTGGTTTCGAACGCGTCCACCACATTGAATTCGGCCTGCACCACCGGCACGATGACCAATTGCGCGAGGCGCTCCATCGGGGTC
>NCIF01000264.1 GCA_002256785.1 Hydrogenophilales bacterium 17-61-9 | reverse complement strand
AGCAAGCTGCGCTGGATCGAAGAACTCGCGATGTTTCTGCGGATGGCGCAGCCGGTAAGCGATCACGCCACCGTTGTGAAGAAGGAACGCCCGGGCTGAATCGGCCCGCGTTGGGAATCATGATTTCCAACGCAGGCATCATTTCGATAATGCGCACTTAATCAGCGTGTTCCCGCCGCCACACCCAGGGCGGTATCGGCGAGGCTTCACGCCACAGTCCACGGGCTGCCTGCTGCGCATCACGCTGAATTTTCTTCATGGCCGCTTTGCGCGATGCCCATGCCAGCCCACGCCTCACCAGTTCGGTATTCACTTGCACGTCACCTGCCTGGATCTGCGCAATGGTTCGGCCATAGAAGTCAGTCGCAACGGTGGTCACGTCCACCCGTTGATCCAGCACCAGTTCGCTCAACGCGCGCGTAGCCGCTTCGCCGTAGGGTTGACCCTTTTCAGGGGCATCGATGTTGGCCAGGCGAATTTTCAGAAAGGCGCGCGAGGGAGCGCCATAAGAGTCTGGCTTGAACAGGACGGTGTCGCCATCAATGACCACAAAGACCACGCCGCTCATCGTGTCTGCCCACGCGGGCGCAGCAGCGACCAGCAGCAGGTACAGCGCCAACAGGCGTTTCACCCGGCAAGCATCTCCGCTGCGTGCTGGCGGGTGGTGGCGGTGATCTTGATGCCGCCCAGCATGCGCGCGAGTTCTTCCACCCGCGCGTCGGGGTCGAGCAATTCGATGTTGGACGATACGAAGCCGCCGTTGGCCTGCTTGGCGACGCGCAAATGCTGGCTGCCGCGCGCGGCCACTTGCGGCAGATGGGTGATGACCAGCACCTGACGCGTCTCGCCGAGCCGGGCCAGGCGCCGCCCCACCGCTTCGGCGACGCTGCCGCCGATGCCGACATCGACTTCGTCGAATATCAGCGTCGGTACGCCTGCCACGCCGGACAGCGCGGTCTGGATCGCCAGGCTGATGCGCGACAGTTCGCCGCCCGACGCCACTTTGGCCAGTGGCCCCGGCGGCAGGCCGGTGTGGCTGGCGACAAGGAAGCCGACGTCTTCGAGGCCATGAGCGCGCGGCTCGCTCACCGGCTG
>NCIF01000263.1 GCA_002256785.1 Hydrogenophilales bacterium 17-61-9 | reverse complement strand
CGCGTGTTCCTGAGCAACCTGATCACCGGGGTTGGCGTTTTTGTGCTGGCCGAACTCATGCTGTTGCTGGCGCTCATCTGGTTCATGCGGCGCATGAACCGGGTCAGCTCCTGCCTGCCCCTGCTCGGCCAGGGTAACTGGCAGCAGGTTCGGCAATACCTGCGGATCCCGGACAAGGCGCCGCGCGACGAAATTTCCACCCTGAAAGATGCCGCGCTCGCGCTGGCCGGCCAGCTCGAAACGCTCGACACCGCGACGCGCGATCAACAAAACGACCTCGGCAAGCTGGTGGATACCCTGTCGCACGAGCGCGACTTCATCAGCGGGCTGCTCGACACCGCCCAGGCGTTGATCCTGACCCAGGATCAGCGCGGTGTCATCCGTATGGCCAACCAATACTGTGAAAGCCTCACCGGCCTGACGGAAAACCAGCTCATCGGCCAGGACTACTTCGAGCTGATGATCGCCCAGCAGGAGCGGCAGGAATGGCGTGCGCGTCTGCTCACCCACTTCACGCGCGACCCGGCGCCGCTACGGTTCGAAGCGCCGCTGGTCACCGCAAGCGGCCTGCGCAACATTACCTGGGTGCATTCGCTGATCGGCCAGGCCAGCGGCAACGATCCGCTCATCCTGTCGGTCGGCCTCGACCTGACCGAACTCAAGAGCGCCCAGGCACGCGCCAGCTACCTGTCGGATTACGACACCCTGACCGGCCTCTACAACCGCCAGGGCTTTCAGCGCCGGCTGACCCAGATCCTGCTCGCCGCGCAGGGCGGCGCGCTGCTGCTGATCGACCTCGACGACTTCAAGGCCATCAATGACCTAGCCGGCCACAGTGCGGGAGACAGCGTGATCCAGCACATGGCCGAGCGGCTGCGCGGTCTCAAGCCCGAGCCGCGCCTGGCAGCCCGCCTCGGCGGCGATGAGTTCGCCCTGTTTTTCGACCCCATGCCCGATGCCTCCCTGCTGCAGACGGCACGCCTGCTGTGCAAGGGCGAGCAAAACCAGCACATCGCCACGGCCTGCATCGGCATCACCACGCTGACGCCAAACGGCACGGGTGCGGATACCGAGACCCTGATGGGACAGGCCGATCTGG
>NCIF01000173.1 GCA_002256785.1 Hydrogenophilales bacterium 17-61-9 | reverse complement strand
ATGGGCGGCGCGATTCCAGATACAGCAGCTTCCCCCTTCTTCGCGATGAGTCCGGCGGACAAAGACGCTGGTTTTCCTTTAGCCATGTTTTGCTCCTTTACGTAGATGCGTTGCTACGTAGTCCCATAATTTTCCAATTTCTGCTGAGGAGCGGGATGCCTGGTCTAGTTCCTGGCACACGCGACCATCAATCATGCTTTGCGCGAAATCCGTCCGTTGAAAAATGGTTACGGGAGCGACGGTCCCGTGCTGCGAAAGCGCCACAGCCGCATCACCAGTGATTCGTGCTCGAACAGCCGCGCCATTGAGTACAAAAACCATCCTCTTGTTGGCTGATTCCACGAGCTCCACGGTGGAGCCTACAGCCCGAAGGTCGTGAGGGCTTGGCCTGGTGGGAATCAGCACAAGATCTGCCACCGCAAGGACGGCGCGGATCGTGTCCGTCACTGCAGGCGGCGTGTCAATTATCGCCAATTTAATTCCGGCGTCTTCGAGAGCGGCGAGATGATCAACCAGGTTGGCGATCGCCACTTGTGCGAATGCAGGCGTTTCCGCTGATCTTACGTTCCACCATGCTGCGAGGGAGCCTTGTGGATCCGTGTCGATAAGTGCGACGGGCCCCGCCCCGCGTCTCTCGGCCTCCACTCCAAGGTGACCGGCTAGCGTGGTTTTACCTACGCCGCCCTTCTGACTAGCGATTACTAAAGTGCGCAATTACGTAACTCCTTATACACGGCATGCCGTAAGTCAGCATCGCCGCAAATTAGCAACTACTCACAAAAGTAATTGCGTGCATACGGATGTGCGAGCTAACGCTGATACGTGCATACGGTAACACATGGGTGCGCAGAAACGCAAATTAGCAAATTAGCAAGATAGCAAACACGTAAACATGGAAATGCGCAAAGACAGCTATGCGGATGAGCGTATCTGTGTGATTACGCAAATACTCATCGGCCTATTTGTTTATGTGCGTAGATGGGCAGTTACTAAAGACAGGAATGGCTTATCTACTATTGTACGTAAGTGCGGCGATCAGTTTGTTACTTAGTACGTTGCTACGTAACTGTGGAGATAAGTAGAAAATGGAGCGATCTAGAGCGAAATCGTTGTTTTTAATGTAATTATTAAAGTCATGCGGACGATCTATGAGCGTTTATGCCACAAGTGTTTGTCCGCAAATACGTATCTATGTATCTACGCAACCGCGTAAGTGTGGATATCGTCGTGCCACTCCAGGAGGAGGCAGCGAAATGGCCCCAATGGATAAAGGAAATGGGCAATTACGTACTTATGTAACTACGTATCGAAGTTGGTTGGGAGGGTCAGAAAACGGTAGACGTTTTTGTTCCAGGGAGCGTGCGGAGTAGTTTTTTGACGGTTTTGTCAGTGATCAAGCCAAGCCAGCGGGAGACTTCTTCCGGGTTGGCGTTGTTATATAGCTGGCGTCGTGCAAACGTGTTGCGCAGTGTTTGTGGTCCGCGGCTTTTCCCCGGGAACTCAATTGCATCAAGCGCGTGCCGCACTATGTTGTAGACGACACTGCTTTCCAGGCTTGCTCCATTGCTCGTGGAAGGGAAGAGGATAGAACCTGGAATGGCTTCTTCCTCATGATCTTGCGCAGGAAGTGAAACAGATTGTCTATTGATGGCCTCGCATCGTGTCAAGGCACGGAGACGCCGTTCTTTCCACTTCACCAGTGCCTCTATGGCGAAGGGTGCTATAGGTGCTGCATGTGCATGGGTGAGGTCATGGCTGGGGATATGAATAGAACGGATATCGTCGCCAGTGGAAAGGTCGTCGATTCTCAACCTAATCAGTTCTCCTACAGTTGGGCCGGATGCAAGCAGCAGATAGAGAAGGGCGCGGTCGCGTTCGCTCTTCCAGTCATCGACCGGTAAGCCCGCAATGTGACACAGCAGAGCCTTTTCTTGGTCGCGGCTCAGAAAATCTACGCCTGGTGGCGCTTGTGGTTTGGTATGGATGTTGACCAATGGAGCTACTGGGTTGCCTTGCCTGATCTTGAGTTCCCTCAATAAATTGAAAGTCTCCATCAACAGCTTGGTGTAGCGGCCGATCGTTGAATGGCTAGCGGGGGGGGTCTCTCCAGGTGTCAGGGGGAGGCGAGATCTGTCATTGGATTTAACTGGTCGTCCACGCAGCTGTTTGAGGAAAGCTTCAACCACATCAGACTGAACGGTTTGAATGTGGTCTTTGCGGGTGGCTAAATAGTCAAGAAAATGCGCCCACATCGCAGTATGTTGTTCGATAGAGCGCTCGCTAAAAGCATGCATGTTCGATGCCAACATGGTCTTACGCCATTTCTCGAATGCAAGAAGTGGGTCAGCCTTCCATAATGCGATGAGAGGCTCGTCGGTTTGAGATGGATCGCCGAGTGCGAGTTCGCTTTGTTCAGTGGAGTGCATTTTTGCCGCCAATCTTGAAAAACAATATACAGGCACCGGATATTATTGTAGACGTTTTTGATTTGGGTAGGGTGGTTTGTGATCGGTGTCCGTATATTGTTTTAGATTGTTTTAGATGGCTGAGGCCGCATATCGGCAGAGGCGGTCAGCCCTGCAGACTTTTTTCAAGCTGCAGATATAGCTGTTCACTATCCGTCGAAGTGTAAATGCTGGTTGTTTCCAGACTGGCGTGCCCAAGTAGGCGCTGGATCATATTGACCGGCATGGTTTCAGACGAGTGAGCGCCGCGTGTGTGTCTGAGCCAGTGGGTCGAGGCTTGAGCGATTATTTTGGCGTCGTCTATATGCCCAAGCTTGGTCAATTCGTCTGAGACTTCCAGGAAAAACGATTTCAAAGCCTTGTACAGTGTCGTGGGATCCAGTGCGCCAAGCGATTTGCCGGGTTGGAGCCGATCAATCAGAGGCACTTCAGGTGGGTTGTCCAGGGGGGTGGGTTCTAGGCCGCGCCAGGCCAAGTATTCCCGCAGCTCCTCCATCACCATGCTTGGCATGGGAACCGCGCGCCATTTGTCGCCCTTGCCATGGACTCTCAGCATCCAGCGTACGCCGAGCCCTTCCTTGAGGGGCTTCGAATAGAGCCGGCCGACCCGTGCGTCCACCAGTTCCCCGAGACGTAACCCTGTGGCATAGCCGAAGGGGAGGACAAAACGCAACCGACGAATCGATTCGTCCAAAGGCTGGCGGTGCAGGTATTCCATGAGAAATCCCCATTGGGCGCGAGACAGGGCGTGGGTAAGCTCCAGGTCAGGGCCTTTATGGCTGCCCGCATCATCACCTGAACCGAAACGCGGGCGTGGCACGCCATCCCATGGATTGCTGTCGAGATAGCGAACCTTGAAAAGCCATTCGAACATCGACTTGAGGATGGTGTAAGCGTGCAGCTGGCTGCGAGGCTCCACCGCGGCCTCAAATGGCCGCCAGCTTGGTGACCAGCGGGGGGTGTTACGTTTTCCCATCCATTCGTCTTGGGCGATGCGCCATGGCCAGGCTTCCAGCGCGGTACGGCCGAGCCCACCCAGCCAGTCCCGGTAAGCAATGGCATCATCGATCGACAGCGATGACAACGCACGGTTTCGCTCCATGACGGACCAGATCAAGAGGCGCTCCGCCTCCCGGCGGTAGGCGCGCTCCGTATTGGGGTTGGCGGCACGCGCCGCCAGCCAGGCCTGTATCGCCTGATAGTCGTTGGTTGCCTCGATGCGGCAGCGGCCAAGCGCGCGGTTCTCGCCTTGTGAGCCATCCAGCTCGGCCGGTGTGGCAAACGACTCCAGCGGCATGATGGCGGAAGTGGGCGGGCGGGCCAGGTCGGCGCGCGGCATGCTGCGGATCGGAGAAAGGGCGCGTGATGTCATGGCCCCAAGACTGGCCTCATGGCCGGCAAGCCACTTCACCAGGCGTTGTGCGCCTTTCTCGCCGAGGCGGGGCACGGGCACCCACCAGCGATAGCCCATGGTGTGGATTCGCTGGTGCAACTCCCCGATGCTGCGGATATCGGCCAGAATGAGCCGGGTGGCGAGACTATCCTCGAACCAAGCGGCTACCGAATCCTGCGGCTGGGGATCGGTTACGAGCAGTTCTTCCACCCAAACCAATGCCTCCAACTGACGCTCGATCAAGCGGGCGAGCCGCTGGCCGCGCCGATCGGCGCTTTGCGGATAGGCCTCAAGGTATAACTCAGTCAACTCCTTTTCCGAATAGAAGCCGCCGGGATCCTGTTCTTCGCGGAATTCTTCGAGCGAGGGGGGGAGGGCGGTCGCCGCATTGCCTGCCGCCGGCGCCGCGCTCAGCGGCAGGCGCAGCAGTCGCGGCCAACCGTGACGGCGGTGGCGCCGGGCGGCCATGGCCAGGGAATCCTGGATCCACCTCAGCGTGGTGCGGGCCAGCCGCAGGTCGAGCCCAGATTCAAGATAGCGATCCGCGGCCGCCTTCAAATCGATTCCCTGCAGCCAGGCGCGGTAGAAGGCGAGGTGGTGGCGGCCGATCTTGCGAGCAGATTCCATGCGCTAATCCATTGAAATGTCGAGGGAAAGGAAACTCTCTTGCATGAAGTCAGATTATAATAACAAAAAGCAATATTCATGATAATAACAGTTATCATGAATTATTCATGCAACGCGGACGGGTGGGTGCCATATGGTGTGCATGTGGATTGAGATTACGCCCGCCATCAAGTATTGCCACGCACGATGTTCGTGCAACAATTCAATGAAAGTCATTCCGCCTATGGCCGAGTTGGATGTTGACGACGCGGTACACGATCGCTAAAGGGGCAGCGTTGCGCTAATGAGCTGGAAGGACCTCATCACATGGTCGGCATAACTCCCAGCAATGCGAACGACCCGCGCAGGTGGGGTGCAGCCAGCTTGCCTTGCCGATTGGAAGCAACATCCTTCTCGTTTGGCAAGGAAACGTGAACCGGGCGGAGCAAACGATCTCGTGAGCATGTGTTTCCAGTCACCGCGATGATTTCATTGAGGTGAGTTACTGCAACCTTTTGATGCATGAGATAAGCAAAGAATGGCTAAGGATTACAACGCAGATTCGATCAAGGTGCTCAAAGGACTTGAGCCCGTCAGGGCTCGCCCAGGCATGTACACACGGACCGACAATCCACTTCATGTCATCCAGGAGGTTATCGATAACTCAGCAGACGAAGCTTTGGCGGGGCATGCCACCCAGATCGGTGTCCGATTGTGTGTGGATGGCTCTGTCAGGGTCAGCGATGATGGACGAGGCATCCCTGTAGACCTCCATCCTCAA
>NCIF01000172.1 GCA_002256785.1 Hydrogenophilales bacterium 17-61-9 | reverse complement strand
GCCGGCGGCGCCCGCCACGCAAGTCTGGGCGTGGCGCACGACCAGCACGTCGGTATTGGCCTGCTGGTTGCCGACGACGGTACAGGCGCCGGCGTTGCCCTGCACCGGAATGCCCACCAGGTTTTTAATGTAGTCCGTCGTCCAGTTTGCCGCGCTGTAGGTCAGACAAGGGTCAGGCAGCGCATTCGGCGCATCGAGCGGGGCGCCCAGCCCGGTCAGATCGTCGAAGCTTGGAACAAAACGCCCCCAAAAACCGGCATGAGCGATGTCGTCCTGCAGTAACTGAACGGCGAAACGGCCATTTTCGATCTGCCGGTTCATTTTCGCCATTTCGCTGTTGCTGCGGGTGATATTAAGAAACAAGGCCAGCACCGCCGCCATGACGATCATGCCGAGGGTGATGGCGATCATCAGCTCGACCAGGGAAAGGCCTCGTGCATGCATGGCATGCCGGGCCGCAGGCCAGTTTTTCATAGTCATGTTCACGTCAGATCCCCGATGCGGACGACCGTGGTAATGGCGCGACGACACCGGTCTTCGGTGCAGTGCGAACCGTTGTACAGGTTCTGCCCACAAGTAACGCTGGAGGGCGGAGCGGAGATGGGCGTGAGGCCCTGCCAGGCGACGGTGACGAGGTATTCGCCGCTGCCGAGGCCTTCGACGCAGCCGCGCCCGCCGACCATGGCCCCGACCTTGTTGCCACTGCTGGTTTCGGCCGCACCTTGCAGCGCATTGCACCATTGGCCGGCATCGACCTGTTGCGGGGTGGACGTGCCGGTGGGGCAGGCCATGCCAACACCGAGCGGGGTGGTGGTGACATAGCTTGCCGCATTGACCCGATTGGTGGCGATGCGACTGGCCATGTCGCTGAGCAGGACGAGTGCCTGAGCACGCTGGTAGGCCTCCATTTCGGACGATTGCAAACGTGCTTGCAGCCCGGCCAGACCCAGCAGGCCGATGACCAGAATGACGATCGTGACCAGCACCTCGATCATTGAGGCGCCGCGCTGTCTGCGCACGCGAGGAAACAGAGGGGTTACCATTTTCCGGCCGGGGTCTTGACCCCTTCGCTGTTGAGGCCGAGGTTGCCGTCGCTGGTCTGCGTACCTTTCGCGGCAAAGGCGATGTTGAAAGTGGGGGGCGTCGCCGTATTATCCGCCGTAATCGTCGGGTCATATTTCGCAGCCACTGCAGCAGGAAGCGTATAACCCAGCGCGCCCACCGTAGCCGCATAGCTGCGGTTGGCGAGAAAGAACTGCTGCTGCAGGTTGGCGATAGCCATCATCTCGGACTGCGCAGCGGCGCGGTGCCCGCGCTTTACGTATTCCTGATAGGCCGGCATCGCAATGGTTGCCAGGATAGCGATAATCGCCACCACGATCATCAACTCAACCAGGGTGAATCCGTTTTGTCTGACCCGTTTCATGTCTCGATCCCTTTTATATCCCTTGCACCCTAGCCGCTTGAAAATCAAGGCGCCACGGTTCACCGACGACCGGCGCCTTTGAGTGAACGAACGGCCTGCAGCGGCCCATTTGCTCCCAAACCCCGAAATTCGGCCATCAACCTGTTACGGCGCAGGGTAAAAATTCTGAAGCGGGTGTCTTGAACGGCCGCATGACGAGGCCGGAGAATCCCCCTTAAAATATGGGCCATGAAAATAATGTGTGCATCCAGGGCGCCCGAAGGTGGCACAGCTTGACCGGCCACACGCTGATCGTCGGGGCCGGGATATCCGGCCTGAGCGTTGCGTGGGCCTTGCTGCAACGCGGCCACGCCGTAACGGTGCTGGATCGCGGTGCGGCGGGCAGGGAATCGTCCTGGGCAGGCGGCGGAATTCTTTCGCCGCTGTTGCCGTGGGATTACGCCGAGCCGGTTTCCGCGCTGGCGTTGCGGTCGATGGCAGCCTACGCCGGCTGGGTGGCCGACATCGAGTCAACATCCAGACTGGATGCCGAATTGTGGCAATGCGGCATGCTGGCTCTGGACGTGGCGGCGCCGGAGCAGGCGCTGGCCTGGTGTGCGGCGCATGGCATGGCGGCGTTGCGGGATGACCCCGATGCCCTCAACACCTTGGGGGGCGGCCATCGGATCTGGCTGCCCGGCGTGGCGCAGGTGCGCAACCCACGCCTGGTGGCCGCTTTGCGTGCCGCGGTGGTGCAATCGGGCGGGGCAATCCACGAACACTGTCCGGCCGTTGGCGTCGTCGCCCGGAACAGGCGGGTCACCGCTGTGCAGACGCCAACCGGGACTTTTCAGGCGGACAATGTGGTGCTCGCCACCGGTGCATGGTCGGGCCTGGGGCTGGCCGAACTGGCGGCCACGCCAAAGATTCGCCCGATGCGGGGCCAGATGCTGTTGTTCAAACTGGCGCCGGGCGTGCTCAATACCGTGTTGTTTCGCCATGGGCTGTATCTGATCCCCCGCCGCGACGGTCATGTGCTGGCGGGCAGCACCATAGAGGATGCCGGATTCGACAACACCACCGACGACGCCACGCGCCAGCGCCTGCACGCCGATGCCGCGGCACTTTTGCCCCAACTGGCGGATTTGCAGCCCATCCGGCATTGGGCCGGGTTGCGCCCCGGCTCGCCCGACAATATTCCCGTCATTGACCGTCATCCCGATTTCGACAATGTGTTGATCAATGCGGGGCATTTCCGTTACGGCGTGACCATGGCGCCGGCTTCGGCCGAGCTGCTGGTGAACCTGATGGAAGGCGCCGCACCCGCGCTCGACCCCGCGCCGTATCGCTGGCAAGCGGCGCAGGCGCGGGCATGGTAATGCGGCAAGACGGTGGCGCTGCGCTAGAATCGACTTGTACCGCCCCAGCCGGGGTTGACCCATTCAGGATATGACCATGAAACACGCGGTGATGACCGGACTTAGCGAAGCGGACTACCTTGAAGGCGAACGCACCAGCCAGATCCGGCACGAATACGTGGCCGGCGAGGTGTTCGCCATGGCCGGCGGCAGCAAGGCGCACAACATCATCTCTGGCAACGTTTTTTCCTTGCTTCGCAACGCCCTGCGCGGCAGCGGCTACCAGACGTTTATCGCCGATATGCGTGTGCACGTCGCTGCGCAATCAAGCTACTACTACCCCGATGTCGTCGTCACCTGCGCGCCCGGCGACCTCGCCGACGACGCGCCGAAGGACCGCGTCGAATGGCCCAGCCTGATCGTCGAAGTGCTATCGCCCACCACGGAGGCGATCGACCGGCGCGAAAAAATGCTGGCCTATCGCCACATCGAAACCTTGCGCGAATATGTGCTCGTCGACCAGGAGCGGCGCTGGGTGGAGGTGTATCGGCGCACCGATTCCGGTTGGGCCGCGGATCTATATTCGCCGGAAGACACGGTCACGTTAAATCCGGCCACGCCGGACGCCGCCGGTCTGAGCTTCGGCATGGACGACGTGTACGACGGCAGCGGTGTTGTCTAAGCCGGTCTGAAAGGAAGCGCCATGTCCCAAGCCCACGTCCATTCACCCGTCGATGAAACGGACTACCTGCGTCTGGAAGAGACGGCGTCCAGCAAACACGAACTGGTCGGCGGCGAGGTTTACGCCATGGCGGGCGCGAGCGAGCGGCATAACCGCATCGCCGGGAATATATTCTTCCATCTGCGCACCGCCACGCGCGGCAAGCCCTGCCGCGCTTTCATGGCGGACATGAAGCTGCGGCTGGCGGCCTCGACGACGTATTACTACCCCGACGCCATGCTGGTGTGCGACGCCGCCGACGATCACCCGATCTACAAGCAATCGCCCTGCTTCATCGCCGAGGTGCTGTCCCCCGCCACCGCCAGCGTGGACGTGCGCGAGAAATGGGCGGCCTATCGCGGGCTGGCCAGCCTGCGCTATTACCTGCTGGTCGATTCGGAGCGGCTGTGGGCCAAGGTTTTCTTTCGCGATGCGCATGACGCTTGGTTCGAGCAGGAACTGTCCGCCGACGACCGGGTCGACGTGGCCTGCGACGGCACGCGATTGACGCTGACGCTGGACGACCTGTACGAGGATACGGGGCTGCTCGTTGTCTGACCTGGGCGGCAAGCGCCCGCCGCTGGTGGCCTGGATCGTCAGCGACGGCAAGCCGGGGCACCTGAACCAGTCGCTGGGGCTGGCCGGGGCGCTGGCGCGCGCCACCCCCACCGAGATTCACACCCTCCCCGCCCTGCCGGCCTGGCGCGCCTGGCTGGCGCTGCTGCTGAAGACAATGCCAAACCCATTGCCCTTTGTCATTGCGAGCGAAGAGAAGCAATCCAGCACGCTCGCGGATACGGCAACGTCTGGATCGCCACAGCCCTTCGGGCCTCGCGATGACGGGATCAACCCGCGTTCGCGTGAATTCGCACCCGGCAACACGCTCCCCAAACCCGATCTGATCGTCGGCGCGGGGCACGCCACCCACCTGACGCTGCTGGCGGCGCGGCGCGCGCGCGGCGGGCGAGCCGTGGTGCTGATGAAGCCGAGCCTGCCGCGCCGCTGGTTCGACCTGTGCATTCTTCCCCGGCACGACGGCGTCGCGCCGGACGCGCACACTTTTATAACCGAGGGGGCGATCAACCGCATCCGCCCGGCGGTGGCCCGCGATGCAAACCAGGGCTTGATTCTGATCGGCGGCGCATCAAGGCATTTCGAATGGGACAGCGACGCGATCCAGGTGCAGATCAAGAGCATCCTCGCGCGCACGCCCGGCACGCAGTGGACGCTGACCACCTCGCGCCGCACGCCGACGGATTTTCTGGACGCTTTGCCTTCATCGGCCAATCTGACCGTCATTCCCCACACCACCACCCCGCCCGACTGGCTGCCCGATCAACTCGCCCGAAGCGGCACCGTATGGGTCACGCCCGACAGCGCCTCGATGGTGTTCGAGGCATTGACGGCGGGCGCCACAGTCGGCGTGTTCGACCTGCCGGTCAACCCGGCAAGCCGCGTCGCCCTGGCAATCGCGCATCTGGCCGACGCGCAGCGCATTACCCGCTTTGCGAACTGGTGCGCCCGCGACGCACTGCACCCCAACCTGCACCCGCTGGCCGAGGCCGACCGCTGCGCCGAATGGATCCTTGAATGGCTGAAGAACAAAAACTGACTGTCCTGCAACTGCTGCCCGCGCTGGAATCCGGCGGAGTCGAGCGCGGCACGCTCGAAGTGGCGCAAGCACTGGTCGAACACGGCCACCGCGCGCTGGTGATACCGGCGGGCGGGCGGCAGGTCGCGCCGCTCGTGGCATCGGGCGCCGAACACTTCACCTGGCCGA
>NCIF01000262.1 GCA_002256785.1 Hydrogenophilales bacterium 17-61-9 | reverse complement strand
GTGCGGGCAAAGCAGATGCGGCACCGACATGCCAGTCGCCACTGGCAATCAGCGTGGCCTGTGTTTCATCGAAATGCGCGGCGCCTGTTGTCACGCCAGACCCAGCGGATTGTCGGGGTCGATGCCCGGCATGAATGGCAGGCCGCGCTCGCGGTGGGTCACCTGGTAGACGCAGCCGATCCAGTTGCCGATCACGCCTTCGGCGGTGTCGTGCCAGGTGTTGTCGAGCTGCGGCAGCAGCAGCGCCTCGGGAAAGTCGAGCGACTCGCCCGTCTGCACACGGCTCTGGTATTCCAGCAGCAGCGCCTGGGCCTGACGGTCGAAGTAGCGAGCGGGAAACGGCGGCAAGGCCGGCAGCTTGCCCGCTGTGGCCAGCAGCAGGTCGCGTTTGTATTCCTTCAGCAGCGACACCGTGTCGTATTCGGGGTGACCCTGGAAAAACACGGTGCGCAGGCCATCGCCCGACACGGCCAGATGGACGCCAGCGTCCGCGCTGTCGGCCAGCACCTTGACGCCCGCCGCCGCGAACTGCGCGGCTGAAACTTCGTTCCAGCGCGAATGCGGCACGTCGAAGCGGGTGTTGATGTCGGCCACCAGCGGGTGGCGCGCGTCGGTGACGCGGTGCTCGAACACACCCCAGATCTTGTGCGGCTGCTTCAGCCGCGTCTGGCCATGGCGGAACTGCATCACCGCGTGGGTGGCCAGACAGGAGCACAGGGTCGAGGTGACGTTGTCCCAGGCCCAGTCGATCACCTCGATCAGCGGCTGCCAGAACGCTTCGTCGGCCAGATTGGGATGGCTGACGTTGGCGCCGGTGATGATGAGCGCGTCGAGTCCGCTGGCACGAATGTCTTCAAACGATTCGTAAAACTGCGCGATATGTGCCTGCGCCGCCGCACCGCGCGGCAACGCCGGCAGGGTGAACGGGTGCATGTAGAACTGCGCGATCGGATTGGATTCGCCAACCAGCCGGTAGAACTGTCGCTCGGTCGCTTCCAGCGCGGCGTCCGGCATCATGTTCAGCAGGCCGACGTGCAGTTCGCGGATTTCCTGGTTGGCCGCGCGCTCGGGCGACAGTACCGTGACGCCGTCGTGGCGCAGGCGGTC
>NCIF01000171.1 GCA_002256785.1 Hydrogenophilales bacterium 17-61-9 | reverse complement strand
GACCTTCACGCCCAAAGTCCGTCCCTCCAAATCACCTGGCTGGGCCATCGGATTGCCGGATTTGGAGAGGCGGGCCACAAGCATCAGCTGCTTGTGCTGCGAAAGGGTGTTGCCGGGGTTCATCGCCATGCTGTCGTCCATCACGAATTCCAGCGGAAGCTGGCCGGCACTCAGGCGCATCGCAGCAACCGGCGGACCACCCTGGCCCGTACGCGCGAACAGAAAAAGCACGTCTGTATCCACGAGCCTGGATTTGAGCGCCGGGGCGATGTCAACGCTGCCCCGGATCGTGGTGCCCGGGGCAATCGGCGTTGTCCTGTCGTCAGCGGACGGCGGACTGGCCAGTCCAACCCCGCCCGGCTGGACCAGACGTTCGGCTTCTTTTTGCGCCGCCAAAATATCCTGGGCATAGGGCGATTCCGGCGGCAGCAACTGATACAAGCGCTTGAAATAATTGCCGGCTTGGGCGAAGTTCTGTTCCTGATAGGCCTGGATGCCGGCCAGTTCCAGACCCTTCATGTCATCGGGATCGATCTCCAGCGCCTTCCGGACCAGTTCCATGGACCTGCCCGTCAGCACACGGTTGTTGGTGATGCCCAGGGCCTCGGCGTAGCCGGACAGCGCCGAGGCATCCTGCGGCAACAGCTTGATCGCCTTTTCATACGCCTGCAGGGCTTCAGGCCAGCGCTCCATCGCCGCGTAAGTCTTGGCGAGCATCGCCCACGCCTCGCCGTCATCGGGATTGGCCTGGGTCTTTTCTTCAACTTTCCGGATCAGCTTCATGAAATCATGCTCGCCCGGGGCAGCGGCCATGGCGGAATGGGCCGGACCGGATTGCGCATCCGCGATGGCGATCAGCGAGGCCGGCTGCCCCAGCCAGAAATACAGGCCGAGTGCCGCGACCGGCAGCACCGCGGCGAGGCTGTAGCCCAGCTTGCGGCTGCCGACCTGGCCCGGCTCGGGGGGCTCGTCCTGGCCCAGGGCATCGTCCGCCAGGCGGGCTTCCAGTTCCAGCTTGGCGGTCTGGAACTGCGCTTCCGAGATCAGGCCGTTGCTGCGGTCGGCCTCGATTTCCTTCATCTGGTCACGGTAGACGGCAATGTTGACGTCGCGTCGCGCAGCCTTGCCCACTGCGGTCCGCGTGCGCAGCAGGGGCGGCAGCACGAAGGCCAGGGCAAGGACGATGCAGACGACGACGGCAATCCAGAACAGGGAGATGGTCCAGAACGGGTTCATTTTTCTTCCAGAAGTTGAGCGGCGGCAGCACGCATTTTTTCGTCCAGCGGGGCAGCAGGGACATCGCGGCGGCGCCGCAGCGCCATGACCCAGGCGCCGCCGCCGATGCCGAGGAACAGCACGGGACCGAGCCAGAGCAGCCAGGTCAGCGGCTTGAACGGCGGCCGGTACAGCACGAAGTCGCCGTAGCGTTCGGTGAGGTAGGCGATCACCTGCTTGTCGTCCTTGCCCGCCTTCATCTGCGCGCGGATCTCGCGCCGCAGGTCTTCCGCCAGCTCGGCGTGCGAGCCGGCCAGGGATTCGTTCTGGCACACAAGGCAGCGCAGGTCTTCCGCCAGCTTGACCATGCGCTGCTCGATGACGGGGTCGGCCGCGTTGGGCAGCGCCTGTTTTGGCGCCACGTCATCGGCCAGCGCCGGCAGGCAGATCGCCAGCAGCAGGGCCAGCAGGAGGGGCTTAATGCGACCCGGTTTCATGCGCCCAGCTCCTTCAGTTTCGGCTCGAACTTGCGCTGCCACACCTCGGGGCTGATCGGGCCGATGTGCTTCAGCCGCACGATGCCCGCCTGGTCGATGAGGTAGGTCTCAGGGGTACCGGTGACGCCGTAGTCGATGCCGATGCGGCCGTCCAGATCCTCCGGCACCGCCACGTAGGGGCTGCCGGTGCGGGCGAGCAGCGACGCCGCCTCGCGATCCTTGTCCTTCCAGTTAAGGCCGACGATGGGGATACGGCCGCTCTGGGCGATCTGCATCAGGATCGGATGTTCCTGGCGGCACGACACGCACCAGGGCGCCCAGACGTTGAGCATCCAGGCGCGGCCCTTCATGTCGGCCGGACTGAAGGCGGCGTTCGCGTCCCCCACCAGCGGCAGCGTGAAGGCTGGCGCCATGCGGCCGATAAACGGCGACGGCACTTCGCGCGGGTTGAGGAACAGGCCACGGGCGAAGAAGCCGACGAGGACGACGAAGAGGACGAGCGGCAGCCAGCGCTTCATGATTCAGGCCCCCTGCGCCGCGAGGCCCTGCGGCACGTCGCTGCGCCGCAACGCGATGCGGTAGCGCCTGTCGGAGGCCGCCATGAAGCCGCCCACCACCATGAACAAGGCGCCGAACCAGAGCCAGTTGATGAACGGCTTGTGGAACAGGCGCACGGTCCAGGCGCCCTGGTCATCGAGCTGTTCGCCCATGGCGACGTAGACGTCGCGGAAGATGTTCGGATGCACCGCGGCCTCGGTCATCCCCGAGCCGGAGGCGTTGTAGATGCGCTTCTCGGGGTGCAACGTGGCCACCGGCTTGCCGTTGCTGCTGACTTCAATGGTGCCGCGGGCGGCACGGTAGTTGGGGCCGGCGTGCTCGGTGGTGCCGCGGAAGGTGAAGGTGTAGCCGGCGAGTTCGGCATAGCTGTTGACCTCCATGCGGACGTCGCGCTCGCTCGAGTAGTTGGCGACCACGGCGATGCCGGCGACGCCGATCGCCATGCCCAGGTGCGCCAGCTGCATGCCCCAGAAGCCGCGCGGCAAGCCCGCCAGTTGCTGCAGCAGGCCGCCCTGGCCATGCTTGAGGCGGTCGATGAAAGCGGCCAGCACCGCCAGCGCGATCCAGGCGGCGAGGAAGAAGCCCAGGCTCGCCCAGGGCTTGAAGCCGTCCAGCGTCAGCGGCAGCAGCAGGCCGGTGGCAAGCGCGACGCCAAGCGCCCACTTCATGCGGGTGACGATGTTCCGCAGGCTGGCTTCCTTCCAGCGCGCCAAGGGGCCCACGCCCATGAGGAACAGCGCCGGCGCCATCAGCGGCACGAACACCGCGTTGAAGTAAGGTGGGCCGACGGAGATCTTGCCCAGCGCCATGGCGTCGATGAACAGCGGATACAGGGTGCCGAGCAGCACCGCGCCCAGCGCCGCGATCAGGATGACGTTGTTGGCGAGCAAGAGCGACTCGCGCGAGAACCAGCTAAAGCCGCTGCCGGTGACCATCTTCGGCGCGCGCCAGGCATAGAGTGCGAGCGAGCCGCCGATCACCACGGCAAGGAAGCCGAGGATGAAGGCGCCGCGCGCGGGGTCGGTGGCGAAGGCATGCACTGAGGAGAGCACGCCGGAGCGCACCAGGAAGGTGCCGAGCAGCGACAGCGAGAAGACGATCAGCGCCAGCAGCACGGTCCAGGCCTTGAAGGCACCGCGCTTCTCGGTGACGGCGAGCGAGTGGATCAGGGCGGTGCCGGCGATCCACGGCATGAACGAGGCGTTCTCGGTGGGGTCCCAGAACCACCAGCCGCCCCAGCCGAGTTCGCGATAGGCCCACCAGCTGCCGAGCATGATGCCGAAGGTGAGGAAGGCCCACGCCACGGTGGTCCACGGCCGCGACCAGCGCGCCCAGGCGACGTCCATCTTGCCGGAGAGCAGCGCGGCGATGGCGAAGGCGAAGGCGACGGCGAAGCCGACGTAGCCCATGTACAGCATCGGCGGGTGGATGATCATGCCCCAGTCCTGCAGCAGCGGGTTCATGTCGTTGCCGTCCATGGCGGCAGGCAGCAGGCGCTCGAACGGGTTGGAGGTGGTGAGCAGGAAGGCGAGGAAGCCGACCGAGATCAGGCCCATGACGCCGATCACGCGCGCCGCCATGTCTTCCGGCAGGTGGCGCGAGAACACCGATACGGCGGTGCTCCAGAAGCCGAGGATCAGCACCCACAACAGCAGCGAACCTTCGTGCGAGCCCCAGGTGGCGGTCAGGCGGTAGACCTCGGGCAGCTGCGAGAACGAGTTCTTCGCCACGTTGAGCACCGAGAAGTCGTTGTGGACGAAGGACCAGGCGAGGCAGGCGAAGGCCAGCAGTACGAACACGAACTGCCCCTGCGCGGCGGGCCGCGCTACCGCCATCAGGGTGAGGTTGCCGCGTTGCGCGCCGACCAGCGGCAGGATGGCCTGGGTCAGCGCCAGCAGCAGCGCAATAATCAGGGCGAAATGGCCGAGTTCAGGGATCATGCTTTTTCCTTCTGGGATATCAAACTCACTCCACCACCGTCAGCTGCGCCTTCTGCGCCTGTTCGATGGCGCTGGCGGCTTCCGGCGGCATGTAATTCTCGTCGTGCTTGGCCAGCACCTGGGTGGCGGCAAACAGACCGTCGGCGCCGAGCCTGCCCTCCGCGACGACGCCCTTACCTTCCTTGAACAGGTCGGGCAGGATGCCGGTGTAGCTCACCGGCATCGACTTGGCGGTATCGGTGACGACGAAACGCGTGGTCAGCCCGTCCGCCTCGCGCCGGATACTGCCCGCCTCGACCAGGCCGCCGATGCGGAAGGCACGGCTGGTCGGCGCCTCCCCATTGACGACCTGGGTGGGCGAGAAGAAGAACACCAGGTTGCTGTTGAAGGCGTTGAGCACCAGCGCCGCCGCGACCCCAAGGGCGGCAAGGACGAGGACGATCAGGGCGAGTTTCTTGTGACGCGGTTTCATTGCCATGCTGTTCCCAGATAACGGTTTATTGCGGATCCCATGATTTCATGCGCTTGAGTCGCTGCCAGACGTGCAGGCGATGGCGGCGCAGCAAGCCGATTTCGGCGACGACGCACAGCAGGGTCATGCCGAACGAGCCCCACACATAAAGGCCGTAGCCGCCCATGGCCCAGAAGGCCTGCCCGCTTTCCCAGATCATGCCGACCCCTCCAGCTGGACGCGCGCCCAGTCGGTCCGCCGCTCGCGCTCGATGATGAGCGTGCGTGCACGGGCCAGGGAGACGGCGATGGTGTACATCCAGGCGGCAAGCGCCATGATCAGCATGCCCCAGAGCATGGTCTGCGCCATCGACGGCGCGCGGGTGAGGCTGACCGAGGAACCCTGGTGCAGGGTGTTCCACCACTTGACCGAGAAGTAGATGATCGGCACGTTGATGACGCCGACCAGGTTGAGCAATGCGCCGGCGCGGTCGGCGCGGCGTGGATCGTCGATCGCGGCCTGCAGGGCCATGACGCCGACATACAGAAACAGCAGGATCAGCTCGGAGGTGAGGCGGGCGTCCCACACCCACCACGCGCCCCACATCGGCTTGCCCCAGAACGCGCCGGTCCACAGCGCGACGAAGGTGAACATGGCGCCGGTGGGCGCCAGCGCGCGCGCCATGACGAACGAC
>NCIF01000261.1 GCA_002256785.1 Hydrogenophilales bacterium 17-61-9 | reverse complement strand
GACAACGCCCATGGACACAATTTCAACATCCTGACCAGCTTCAGCTGTGTAGCCGGTGGTGTACTGCGAAAGTGCCGTACCGTTACCGTTGGCCAGGCTGGTGTACAAACCGAACAACTTGGTGCGCTTGCTCAGGTTGTAGTCAGCACCGACGACGTAGTAATCGAACTCGGTGCTGGCAGCGGATTCGCCATCTTTAGCCATGCCATAGGCCGCCTTCAGATCGACAGCACCGATGCTGTACATGGCATTCATGTAATAGGCATCACGCTCGTCGGCACTGGCAGCCGCGCTGGAGTCAATCATTTCGTAGGCAGCGCCAAGCTGCAACGCGCCCAGCTTGACGCCCAAACCCGCTTTGTAGGCTTCGGTGTCAACGCTGGTGGTGGAGCCGCCGCCAGCAGCACCGGCGAAAGTTTCATACGCCAGGCTGGCGAAGATCGGGCCGTTCACGTACTTGGCCATGGTGCTGAAGCCTTGCTGGTTATCACCAGCACCCACTTCAACGAACTTGGTTTCTGCATAAGCAGCAGCGAAGCTGAAGCCAGTCCAGGTCGGCGACATGTAGGCAACCAGCTGCGGAGCACGATTGTCATAAATCGAGGTGCCAAGGCCACCAACTCCGCCAGCGGTCATGCCGATGATGGTGTTGTAGTCGCCAGCAGTGTCAGCGAAGATATCCAGGTTGCCGGTAGCCAGCTTGTACGGGGTGTCGTGACGACCCAGGATCACGGTGCCCAAGGACTTGTTGGACAAGCCGATGAAGGTGTTGCGCAGCGAACCGACACCGGTGGTCGAGGTGTTCAGTGCGGTTTCGATCTGCCAAATCGCAGCCAGACCGTTGCCCAGATCTTCGGTACCCTTGATGCCGAAACGCGACACGTTGTCGCGGCCTGTCACGACGTCAGCGCCGTCGCCAACGAGGTTGTTGGTGTCGACATAGTCAAGCGAGAAAGCCATGCGGCCGTAGACGTCAACGTTGGCGGTTGCAGCAAAAGCAGGGGCGGACACGGCGCTGGCGATGGCCAGAGCGATCAGTGATTTTTTCATTGCTTTACTCCTAAGAAAGTAAAAATTAAATACCCAGAGGCATAAAAAACCCGTTAAGGCTAAAGCTCTGCAG
>NCIF01000260.1 GCA_002256785.1 Hydrogenophilales bacterium 17-61-9 | reverse complement strand
AATAATCTGGCTCAATGGCCGTGTGCCGTTAATCAAATCAATCTCGGCAATTCGCAGTGCGTCGATTGCTTGTTGGCGTTTGAGTTGGTTTTCGGTCATGCCACCACCTCATCCAGCTCAACCGAATCCACCACGACCCCGTACTTGGCCAACGAATCGGCAACCATCTTGCGGATGAATTCCGGCTGGTATACTGAGCGGATGATTAGGACGGTTTCGGTTTTACCGGGTTCGTCTACTGGCTCGGTAATAGTCGCCGGATCGGGTAGCGTTTCCGCTTCTAGTAATTGGTGCCGAGCTGCCTGTGCGCGTTGGCGCTCGGCTTCGGCAGCTTGCGCGGCCTTATGCGCGGCGACTTCATCGGCTTGCTTTTGTGCCGCGTCGGCTTCGGCAATAGCGCGTAGTCGATTCGCCTCCACCCGCGCAGCTTCCCGCTGTTCAGCCTCAACCTTGGCGCGCGCCTTAGCCTCTTCCTCGGCCTGAATGCGCAGGCGCTCGGCTTCGAGTTTTTGCGCTTCAGCTACCTTGTGGGAAGCAATCCGATTCGACACGACCGCGATAAAATCATCCGATTCCTTGTGCGCAATTACCGCCAGATCGTTGAACAAAAACTCATAGCCTTTGCCGTGTTCTTTGAGCAACGCCAGATTCAAACGAATGCCCTTGGCCTGAGCATCAGATTCAATCTTGACCCGCGCCAGTTCGGTATCAATCGCATCATGAAGACTTGCCATCGTTCGCTTGTTCTTCGCCGCGCCGTTGAAGTCCGGCGTTACGCCCTCGATCTGTGCGGGACGAATCTCGGCATTCAACGCGCTGATGTGATCCATGAATTGATTGCGTGCCAGCATGATCCGGTCGGTTTTGATGCGCTCTTTCTCAGACTTGACCAGCTTTTCAGCCATCAGCCGGTTGTCCCGCGCCAGATTCCGCGCCAGATCAATCATGCGTTTTGCAGTGTCTATGGAATCGACCTGGGCGAGCATGTGCACTTCGGCAGAATCCAACGCCTCCTCGGCCTTTTTGAGCGTCCTGATCTGCGATTCTAGATCCGCGAAATCTTGATCGCTCTCAGGCTTCTTGATCAACTGCGTGTCGATAAATGAAGACAGGATCTGCGATTCTAGATCCGCGAAATCTTGATCGCTCTCAGGCTTCTTGATCAACTGCGTGTCGATAAATGAAGACAGGGCAGTCGTGAACTTGTCCAGATTGTCTGTGATGGCAATCTGGCCCGACACGTTGACCATGACCGCAGGTAGATCGAGAACCGCCGCACCTTTTGGCCTCTCGATGATTTCTACGTGTTCATACGTACTCAGCGCATGCTCGAAGTACTCCCATCCCTGCTTGATTCCAGTCATGAGTGCTTCGTCACGCTCAATCCAGAATTCGACCTTCTCGATCAACTGGTCGTTGTCATCCCAGCGCGAAGCCATGAACAGAGTGCGTTCAGCGCCAGATACAAGCATCTGCTGCTGCACCTGTACGTGATACATGACCGGCAAATCGTCGGCGGTCTGACATGCCTCGATAGCCGCATTGAGCGTCTTGTGCTCGAAGTTGATTGATTGACAGAGCGTCAGCCCGTCGAAGCTGGCTGCGAGTTTTCCATCGGATCCAACGACCGGATAAAGGTCGTCGCCGATGATTGCCTCGGCCAGTGGCCGTGCCAACGCTTCAAAGCGGTGTCCGTCATCGAACAGGCGCTGCGTGGCGGCGTCCACGTCTTGAGTGACACCAATCGCTTTTTCTTTCATCAGATCGGAGCGCGATTTGTACGACGACACACCCATCATTGCCGGAGCATCGCTGGCGGTGAAATGTTTGGCGCGGAAG
>NCIF01000259.1 GCA_002256785.1 Hydrogenophilales bacterium 17-61-9 | reverse complement strand
CCACCTGGATGAAATGCGATGACCCCAAATGCGCCACCTCATTCCAGCCCAGCAGCACCCCGATGCTTCTTTGCAGATACAGCGCGATCACCATGCCCGTGCCAATGGCCAGCAGCAGGCGTCCGCGCTCCAGCACCCCATTGTCGCGGCGCAATGCCTCGCGAGCCACCATACCGCCCTGCAAGCTGAACAGCGCCCCGCCAGCCGCCACCCGGGCTTCCGGCCGATCCATCAACACCAACGATCCGACTACGGCGGCCACCACCGGCACCAGAATTTTCCAAAGCGAACAGGGTCTGCCAAAGAACCGGCAAATCGCCACCAGCGACGCCGAATAGGACGCGGCCAGCAGCGTGTTTCCCACCACCATCAGGGCCGGTAGCTGGTTTGACACCAGGGAGTTGGCGATGAACAGCGGGAACGCCACGGCAATCATCAGCACCCCCGCGGCCCAAGGCGCCAGGCCGTCATCCCGCCAGCGCCCCCAGGCAACGACCAACATGGCTGCAGCCATGGACAGCGACACCACGGGGAACATCAGCATGATGGTGGCGACATCGACGGGCATGGAGCTCCCTTGGGTAAGCGGGGTGGTTATTGTCTCGGGGCGCTGCGCCCGGAGAGAGGGCGCCCCTTGAGCGTGTGATGAAAGGCAACTTCCCGTCACTCATCGGCAAACGCCGCGAATTCAATTCATTCTAGGGGTTGGACAGCCACGGGGCTCCCCGCCAGAATCCAGCCATGACCATCTTTTCTTCCTCTCGCCTCTGCGCTCGCTTCGGTCTCTCCACCCCCATCGTGCTGGCCCCGATGGCCCTGGCTTCTGGCGGCGCGCTCGCGTCCGCTTGCGCCCGGGCGGGTGCGCTTGGGCTGGTAGGCGGTGGCTACGGCGACCTCGTCTGGACTCAGCGTGAGTACACACTCGCGCTCCAGGCGGCAGACACAGGGCGCATTGGCTGCGGCTTCATCACCTGGAAGCTGGACGAAGACGCCTCGGCACTGGACTGGGTGCTGGACCTCGCCCCGGAACATCGCCCTCGTGCCGTCATGCTGTCATTTGGAGACGCCCGCCGGTATGCCGCACGCATCGCCGCCAGCGGCGCCGCGCTGATCTGCCAGATTCAGCGCATGGAG
>NCIF01000170.1 GCA_002256785.1 Hydrogenophilales bacterium 17-61-9 | reverse complement strand
GATGCGCTACTGGAATTCGCCGGTTGCGTGATGGTGATCTCGCACGACCGCTGGTTCCTCGACCGCATCGCCACCCACATCCTCGCCTTCGAGGGCGATTCGCAGGTGGTGTTCTTTCCGGGCAACTACCAGGAATACGAGGCTGACAAGAAGAAGCGCCTGGGCGAAGAAGGGGCCAAGCCGAAGCGGATTCGTTACAAACCCATCAGCCGGTAAGCGCGCAATGATCCTGGCAACCCTGAGCGAGTCCGACCGTTACCATGCGCTGCATCCGCTGTTTGCACGCGCATTCGCGTTTCTGCGCGACACGGATTTAATGGCGCTCGCACCCGGCATTCATCCAGTGCAAGGCGAACAGATTTTCGCCATTGTCGAGGCGTGTGCCGGACGCACGCGAGTGGAAGCGAAGCTCGAATGCCATCGCCGCTACATCGACATTCAACTGGTGCTGGAGGGCGTCGACGAAATGGGCTGGAAGCCGCTGGCAGAATGCGTGGAGCCGGCGACGGAATACGATGCCGCGCGCGACATCCGGTTTTTCAACGATGCGCCGGCAAGCTGGATCGCCACGCCGCCCGGGGCGTTTTGCCTGTTTTACCCGGATGATGCGCATGCGCCGCTGGTGAGCGATGCCTTGATACGAAAAGTGGTGGTGAAAATCGCCGTGCAGCCGGATTGATGCTGCTCAGTAATGCGGCGGCAGCTCGTCGCGCAGCGTAGGGGTTTCGTCCGGCCGCGCATCCTGCATTCGTTGATGCAGCAGCCGCATCTGCTGCTGTAGCGAGTCGAGTTGCCCCTGTTGGCGAATCACGGTTTGATTGAGCGTTTCGATCAGGTCTTCGGCAAAGGCGAGCTTGGCTTCGAGTTCGTTGAGGCGTGCTTCCATCATGGTGCGGACGGGCGTAATAGCGGCGTCACCAGTTTCTCCAGCCGGGGATAATGCACCTGTCCGGCGATCTTGTGGCGAATATTGCCGCCCGCATCGACAATGAATGAGGTGGGCACGCTGCCGACGTTGCCGAACGCAGCCAAAACCGATGCATGGGTTGGGCTGGCCATAAAGGCGTCGATCACCGGCTTTTCCTTGCGGCAATACGGGCATCAGCTTGCCCAGAAGTTCACCAGCACGACTTTCCCCTTGGGGGATTCGCTGCTCAGCACGCGGTTATCGGGCAGGGTGACCTGCCAGAGGGAGGGGGCTTGATTTTCCTCGCTGACGTCGGCCGGCGGACGAAACCACAGATACGCGATCAAACCCAGTAAAATCAGGGTCAGCGGACTTGGCGTCCATTTCTTGATAAGGGCTTGTCTATCCATGTTGTGGCTGAAATCGTTGCATATCGTGATGGTGGTGAGCTGGTTCGCCGGACTGTTCTATTTGCCGCGCCTGTTCGTCAACCTGGCGATGGAGGAGAACGACGCAGCCTACAATCGCCTGTTGCTGATGGCGCGCAAATTGTATCGCTTCGTCTCGCCCATCATGTGGCTGACGCTGATGAGTGGCGTCTGGCTGTGGCTGGCGTATTTTCCGTTCAGCATGAACTGGATGTGGGCAAAGCTGGTTCTTGTGGTCGGACTGGTCGGTTATCACCACGTCTGCAAAAGCCTGCTGCGCGCATTCGAAGCCAGACAAAACGCCAAATCGCATGTCTGGTTCCGCTGGTTCAATGAAATCCCGGTGATCGCTTTGCTGGTTGTTGTATTGCTCGTTGTATTGAAGCCCTTTTAAGTTTTAAGAAAGCCCCGTTTGAACCCTCAGTCCCCAAAATCTCGGCCACGTCCCGGCAAAACGCCGCATCCCGTCCGCTCCGAGCGCGACGCGCTGCCGCCCGCCAGCCATTTCGCCACCTGCCCGCGCGGGCTGGAGGCGCTGCTCGAAGCCGAGCTCGCAGCAGCGGGCGCGCAGGTGGTGCGCCAGGTGCCCGCGGGTGTGCTGTTCATGGCGGACGCCGCCGCCGAAATGCGCGCCAACCTCACCTCGCGCATCGCCACCCGCATCCTGCGCAAGGTTGGATTCACGCGCTATCGCAAGGAAGAGCACATCTACCGCGCCGCGCTCGACTTGCCGTGGCCGGCGTGGTTCGATGTGAAAAAAACTATTGCGGTGAAGGTCGGCGCGCAGAACGCGCCGCTGAAAAGCCTCAACTTCATCACGCTGAAGATCAAGGACGCGATCTGCGACCGCTTCCGCGAAGAAACGCGCGAACGGCCGAGTGTGGATACCGACACGCCCGATGTGCCGGTTTATGTTTTTTTCACATCTGACGCGGCGACTTTTTATCTGGATACCAGCGGCGAGCCGCTGTTCAAGCGCGGCTTCAAGCGCGAGGCGAGCGCGGCGTCGATCAAGGAAAACCTGGCCGCCGGGCTGCTCATGCTGTCGGGCTGGAAACCCGGCACGCCGCTCCTGGATCCGATGTGCGGCGCTGGCACCATCCTGCTCGAAGCGGCGGACATGGCGCTGAACCGGGCGCCGGGGCGCGGCCGCCATTTCGCGTTCGAGCATTACCGCGATTTCGATGCGGCGCTGTGGAAACGCATCAAGATGGATGCGCAGGCGCAGGAAAAGCCGCTGGCCAAGCTGCCGATTTTCGGCGCCGACCAGGATCGCTGGGTGCTCGACAAGGCGCGCAACAATCTCGACGCAGCGGGCTATGCCGAGGCCATCGACCTCAAGGTTTCCGATGTGCTCGAACTGAAAGCGCCCACTCCGGCTGGAACGATAATCACCAACCCGCCCTACGGCGAGCGGATCGGCGAGGCCGAGGAACTGGCCGAGTGGTATCCGCAACTGGGCGACTGGCTGAAGAAAAATTTCAGCGGCTGGGAGGCGTGGATCATTTCGGGCGATCCCCTGCTGCCCAAGCTGTTCGGCCTTAAGGCCAGCCGCCGTATTCCGCTGTTCAATGGCCAGATTGAAACCCGCTTCCTGCAATACAAAATCGTCGCGGGTTCGATGCGGCCGGACAAGCCGTCAGCGGCTGCTTCCTGAGTTTTATTCCCGTGCTCACTGCTTCCATGCGTTTGACCGGGATTCTCAATGACGGTGCAGAGGTTTACCGAAGCTACTATCTGGTGGCGGATTTTGGCGCGCACGGCAGCGGCATCGCATCGATCATCCCGCTGTCGCTGGGCGCGCCGATGCCGGACGATGACCGCATGGCTGTGAAATACGGCGGCGAGGAAACAGCCCTGAAAGCCGTGGCCGAAGCCATCAAGGCTTTGCCGGGCAATCAGGGACTGGAAGTCAGGGTTGTGATCAACCCCGAGTAGGCGAGAACCTTAAACGATATCCAGGTGATCCAGTCCGGCCAGCATGTCGCGGCCCTTGGCTTCCTGGCCGTGCAGCTTGATCTGCAGGCGCAGGTCGTTGAGGCTGTCGGCGTTTCTGAGCGCATCTTCGTAGGTCACCATGCCCGCTTCGTATAAATCGAACAGCGCCTGGTCGAAGGTTTGCATTCCCAGTTCGCGCGACTTTGCCATGATTTCCTTGATCTCGTGGACGTGGCCCTTGAAGATCAGGTCGGAAATCAGCGGCGAGTTGAGCAGGATTTCGATGGCGGCGACGCGGCCGGTCGTTCCCTTGCGCGGCAGCAGACGCTGGGAGATGAAAGATTTGAGGTTCAACGACAAGTCCATCAGCAACTGGGCGCGCTTTTCGTCGGGGAAGAAGTTGATGATGCGGTCGAGCGCCTGGTTGGCGCTATTGGCGTGCAGGGTCGACAGGCAGAGGTGGCCGGTTTCGGCAAAGGCGATGGCGTATTCCATGGTTTCGCGGTCGCGGATTTCGCCGATCAGGATGACGTCGGGTGCCTGGCGCAGCGTGTTCTTCAGCGCGGAGAACCAGTTATCGGTGTCGATGCCGACCTCGCGCTGGGTGATGATGGATTTGCGGTGCTCATGCACATATTCGATCGGGTCTTCCACCGTGATGATGTGATCGCAGGCGTTTGCGTTGCGGTAACCCACCATCGCCGCCAGCGAGGTCGACTTGCCGGTGCCGGTGCCGCCGACGAAGATGACCAGGCCGCGCTTGATCATGGCCACGTCTTTCAGGACCGGTGGCAGGTTCAGGTCTTCCATTTTGGGAATGACCGTGTTGATCGTCCGCATGACGACACCGATGCGCCCCTGCTGCACGAAAACATTCACCCGGAAACGGCCTATTTCAGGCGGGCTGATCGCGAAGTTGGATTCGTTGGTCGCTTCGAAATCCTTCCATTGCCGGTCGTTCATGATCGAGCGCGCCAGTTCGCTGGTGTGCGCCGGGGTCAGCGTCTGGTTCGACACGGGCGTGATTTTGCCGTCGATCTTGATGGCGGGCGGGAAGCCGGCGGTGAGAAAAAGGTCGGAAGCGTTTTTCGCCAGCATCAGGCGCAGCAGGTCGTGGACGGTTTTTTCAGTATTCATGGTGTAGTCCTCAACCCAGGAATGAATCTTTGTTTTGTGCGGCGTTGCGGGCAACGCTGGACGCAATGATGTTGCGTTTCACCAGATCCTGCAGGCACTGGTCGAGGGTTTGCATGCCGATATTGCCGCCGGTCTGGATCGACGAGTACATTTGCGCGACCTTGCCTTCGCGGATCAGGTTGCGGATAGCCGGGGTGCCGATCATGATTTCGTGCGCGGCGACACGGCCGTTGCCGTCCTTGGTTTTGAGCAGGGTTTGCGAGATGACCGCGCGCAGGGATTCGGACAGCATCGAGCGCACCATTTCCTTTTCCGCCGCCGGAAACACGTCGACGATACGGTCGATGGTCTTGGCGGCAGATGAGGTGTGCAGGGTGCCGAATACCAGGTGGCCCGTTTCAGCGGCGGTGAGGGCGAGACGGATGGTTTCCAGGTCGCGCAATTCGCCGACCAGAATGACGTCCGGGTCTTCCCGCAGCGCCGAACGCAGGGCATTGTTGAACGACAGGGTGTGCGGACCGACTTCACGCTGGTTGATCAGGCATTTTTTGCTCTGGTGCACGAATTCAATCGGATCTTCGACGGTGAGAATATGGCCGTATTCATTCTCGTTGACGTAGTCCATCATCGCCGCCAGGGTGGTTGACTTGCCTGAGCCGGTCGGCCCCGTGACGAGCACAATGCCGCGGGGCTGATTGGCGATTTCCTTGAAAATGGGGGGGCAGTTCAGTTCTTCCAGCGAGAGCACTTTCGATGGAATCGTACGGAACACCGCACCGGCGCCATTCTGCTGATTGAACGCGTTGACGCGGAAGCGCGCCAGCGAGGGAATTTCAAACGAGAAGTCGAGTTCCAGCGTTTCTTCGTACACTTTGCGCTGGCTGTCGTTCATGATGTCGTACACCATGCGATGGACGTCTTTGTGCTCCATCGGCGGCAGATTGATGCGGCGGATGTCGCCGTTGACCCGGATCATGGGCGGCAGACTGGCCGAAAGGTGTAAGTCAGAAGCTTTGTTCTTGACTGCAAAAGCCAGCAATTCAGAAATATCCACGCATG
>NCIF01000169.1 GCA_002256785.1 Hydrogenophilales bacterium 17-61-9 | reverse complement strand
CGCTGAATGTCTTATCGCCAGCTTTCAGCGTCCGCAGCTTGGTATCCGATAGCGCCATGACTCACCCCTTCCGCAGTGCGTGTACCCATGAAAACCCGCTTGATCTTGGGAACACCGTTTCGCCTTGGGAACACCGCCTGAAAGCCTTTACCGGTGCGGCATTCAAGCGAGTTACCCGCCTTGTGTTCCCATGAAAAAAGTGATTTATCCGCTCTATGGAAAGGGGTCTAGGGAACACCACCGCGTTACCTTGGGAACACCGCTTTCCATCTTGGGCACACATGTGGGAACACAATTTAGCGGAATGCTAAGGAACATGCAAGCCATCATCGGAACAAAAAGCCCGCAGTTACGCGGGCTTGTGGGGTGTTTTGCGGAAGGCTTCGGACTACGCCGGAAGGCTTGCTATTTTCCGATACAGAATTTACTGAAGATTTCGCCCAGCAAATCGTCCGCCGTGAACGCACCCGTGATCTCGGTCAGCGCTGCCTGCGCCAGCCGGAGCTCCTCGGCGAACAGCTCCAGCTGGCTGACGGCACCGCGCGCAGCCGTCACATGCGCCGCGGCGCGCTGCAGCGCATCGAGATGGCGCGCGCGCGCCATGAACGCGCCCTCGCCCGCCGCCTGCCAGCCCGCCGCCGCCAGCAGCTTTTCGCGCAGCAACTCCACGCCGGCGCCAGTTTTGGCAGACAGCCAGATTTCATCGGCCGTGGCGCGCGGCGCTTCGTGCGTGGCGTCGATCTTGTTGTGCAGGGTCAGCCGCGCTACAGCGGGCAAGCGCGCCAGAATCGCCCGCTCGTCCGCGCCCACGCCATGTGCCGCATCGACCAGCAGCAGCGCCACGTCGGCCTGGTCCAGAGCCGCCCAGGTGCGCGCGATGCCTATTTTTTCCACCGCGTCGTCGGTTTCGCGCAAGCCCGCCGTGTCGATGATGTGCAGCGGCACGCCCTGAATCTGGATCGCCTCGCGCACCGTGTCGCGCGTGGTGCCGGCTATCTCGGTCACGATCGCCGCTTCGAACCCGGCCAGCTGGTTCAGCAAGCTCGACTTGCCCACGTTCGGCTGGCCGATCAGCACCACCGTCAAGCCTTCGCGCAGCAGCGCACCCTGGCGCGCCTGGCTGCGCACACCCGCCAACGCCGCCTCGATGCGATCGAGCCGCCCGAACGCATCGGCCTGTTTCAAAAAATCGATTTCCTCATCGGGAAAATCCAGCGTCGCCTCCACCAGCATGCGCAGCCGCGTCAGGGCTTCCAGCAGTTCGTGCACCCGCGCCGAAAACGCGCCCGACAGCGAGCGCACCGCCGAGCGCGCCGCCTCGGTGGACGCGGCGTCGATCAGATCGGCCACCGCCTCCGCCTGTGCCAGATCCAGCTTGCCGTTGAGGTACGCACGCCGCGTGAACTCGCCTGGCCCGGCCAGCCGCGCACCGAGCTCAATGCAGCGCTGCAGAATCAGATTGAGCACCACCGGTCCGCCATGCCCCTGCAGCTCCAGCACGGCCTCGCCGGTAAAGGAATGCGGTGCCGCAAACAGCAGCGCAATGCCTTCGTCAAGCGTCGAGCCATCGGCGTCGAGAAAACGGGTGAATGTTGCGTGACGCGGTGCAGGCACGCGACCAAGTATTGCCAGGGCAAGCGGCGCCACATCCGCCCCTGATACCCGCACGACCCCCACGCCACCGCGCCCGGGTGCGGTGGCGATGGCGGCGATCAGGTTAGAGGTAGATCGGGAGGGAATGGTCATCGAAAGAAATGGAGGGCAGGCTGGATTAAACCGCTCGGTCGTCGCTGTGCATTGTAACGTGGCCCTGCTTGGGCTCTTGCTGGCCGCCAGAGCCCGCTTCCTGAACCTGAGGCCTTAATTTAATGGTTTGATTGTCGTTAATTTAAAGACCATGAAGCTGCAGCCCCCAAAAAACGGTTCGCCTCGTCTTGATTCATACAATGACTGAACAAAACCCTTTTACACCGCGATCCGTTTTATTGCCGGCAGTTCTGCAGATTGACGGACAGGCGCCCTGTTTTGGCGCGATCGCAAGCCTGTCTAGCCAGGGATTGGCATTCGACTTTCAATCCACACCGCTCACGAATCAATTTGTTGGCCAAACAGCACAACTGGATTTCGACCATCAGGGCCAGCATTTTTCCTTCAAAAGCTTGATCGTCCACATTCTGGGTCAGCGAGCATTGCTGTCCACCCGCAACACATCGACACGGGTTCTTGCCGCATTGCAGTCGGCCAATCAGAGCAATGGCCCTTCCCTGGCGGCCAGCCTGACAACGCTGCAAGTGCAACATGCCTGCCATACGCAATTCATGGAAAGCATGAAAGCGGTTGTAGACACGTTCTATCAGCTTTTATCCGCACCGCCTCAAATAAGCCTGGAGCCGCAAGATGGGGAATCGGTTCCGTCCGATCATCATCCATTGCTGCCCATACTGGTTTCGCAGCGCCCGAAAATCATCCGGCTGTTCACCCAGGCCTACCCAATGCATCCCGAATTGCAAAACCGCTTTTCTGATGCCTCGTCAAACAATCCGACAGATTCTGTCGATATGGCCCGGGTGGATGACTGGATCCGCCGCACCACTATCGCGCAACAAGTCATCGAATCCATCCAGCCGCTTGAAGCTGAGTTCAGCCACCACTACAACCAACAGAACGGGGCAGGCAAACAGATAACCCACCCTTACGAGCCGGATGCGGTATTGCACGTGCTGGCCAACCTGCTCGTGCCGATCGAGCTTGACCCGAATCAACGCGCTCAGTGCTACACGTTGATGGGACAGGCATTTCAGAAGCATGCCGGCGAAACATACCCGTCCATGCTGCGCATACTTGAGGACAGTTCAACCCAATCCGTACATCAGCCGTACCAAATAACAAGCCTGGAGGAGTGGCTAGAAATATCCGCAGCAGGAGAAAGAGAAAGCGCGGATGCCAACGGAGCGACCTCAATTCAGGTCAACCAATTGGCAGTCTTGCTGAGCCGGCTAACGGGAAATTCGGGAGAGCTGAATGCAGGCGCTCCCCCAGGTCCCCTGTCAGGCGCACACACAGAAGGGACGCCAGTAAAGGGTTTGCTCGCCCGCGATCGAGTACTGGGTCATTTCCTGTCCACGCAAACAAGCCTCGCCGATGGGGTCGGCTTGCTTCCGGGAAGCCCGGCGGCGCTGGAATCCGGGGCGCTCATGAGCGGCGTCAGACAGACGCTAGGGGGGCTATCCGATCTGGACCATGCTGCCTTGCAGGGATTATCGGCGCTGATGCGGCAACCGCCGCCAATTGATCCTGGTCCGGAAAACCTTGGCCAGACATCCCAGATACGCGGTCTGATGCTGCAGGCTCAAGGGTTATTGCTGGAATTCACGTTGAACGGTCTGACCTATCAAGCCCAGCCCGACCATCCGGCATGGACGCTCCTTAACGCGCTGGATGCGCTGCATCAGGGTGCCGATAACCGCGGCCAGTTCCTCGATCCCATACTTCACCATGCCCTTAACCTCACCATGCAATGGTTGCTGGGCCAGGGAAATGTCGATGCCGCACTGGAGCAGGTCAACAGCGTGCTGCACAAAATCAATGCTGAACTTCACGCCAACCGACAGTCCCGGCGTGCGCACCAGCTGGACAAACTGGGGCCACTGGTATTTGACCGCGCTCTCATCAATACCAGCTGGTGCATCATCAAGCGCGGTGATGACGCAATCCCGTATGAAGTACTGGGCAAGCATGACGGTAAATGGGCTTTGCTTGACCGCTCGGCCTCCAGCCTGCTCGACATTCCTGAAAACCGTTTTCTGAATGATCTCGAGAATGGTCTGATCGAAGAAGCGGAAAGCTTTGATGCGCCCTTTCTCGAACGGATCGCCGACGCCACGCTCACCAGCAGCCTGAACGCCGTACACGTTTTTACCTGGCAGGATCCTGCCAGCGGTTGCCTGAAGCGTGGCGCCCTGATGGACGAACTGGAGCGGCGCCTCGCTCACCCGGTCACTGAACCGCCCTCATTCTGCGCATTGATCGAAATCCCCGCCATGCGACCCGGTTTGTCTTCCTTGCCCGGGGACGAGTTAACCGTCATGCAAAAACGCACCGGCGAAATCCTGCTGGCCGCACTGAAAAACGGTGAACACTGCGGCCGACTCAGCGACTTGTCATTCCTGATGGTTTTTTCTGCGCAAGAGCCAGATCAACTGGCCCTCCGGCTTGCTCAGCTCAAGACTGACATGGAAAACTTGCATCCGGAGTGGAAAATGATCGGGGCGGCGGTGCCCCTGCTGGACGGGGAAGTTTCGCGCACGCCGTCCAGCGTGCTGCGCCGCGCCAACCAGGCCTGCACCCCGCTCCGCCAGAACGCAGGTTTTGATCTGTCCTGTCTGAATGATGCCCCTCCAGTCACCAACAGGATTGCCCCCCTGCCTTTCTCCTCGCTTTATTTGCGTTGTCAAAAAATTGCTTCTTTCGACGAGGGAGTGCTCTCACATTATGAAATTCTGCTTGGCGTTGACGAAAAACTGGTTCCCAGCCATACCACCCAAAGTTTTGTCGTCATGGCCGAACAGACCGGTCTCATCCATGAGCTGGACGCATGGGTGCTCCAATCTGTTCTCGAATGGATGGAGGGCAATAGAACCGGACTTGCAACGCTGAGCGGCCTATCCGTCAATTTGTCCGGCGACAGCCTGACCAAAACGGAACATGTCAATGCAATGGTAAGAATGCTTTCTCGCTATCCCCACCTGGCAAGCAAGATCATTCTGGAAGTAACTGAAACAGCCGCCATTGACAATCTTGATGTGGCCGTTCGGTCCTTACGCAAGTTACGCAAACTGGGATGTCGTGTCGCACTGGACGACTTTGGCAGTGGCTACAGTTCGTATAACTATATCCGCAGCCTGCCGTTGGACTATTTAAAGATCGACGGCACCTATATCAACAATATTCTCACCGACAAAACCGACCAGGCGCTCACCGCATCCATGGTTGATGTCGCCCATACCCTGGGGCTCAAAGTGATCGCGGAATACGTTGACAGCGAAGCCATTTATTTCTGGCTAAAGGCACTGGGGGTGGATTATGTACAGGGGTACTGGGTTCACAAGCCGGAACGGCTCGATAGCCTGATCCTGCACTGAGTTTCAACCTTTTCCGGCTGAGGCACCCACGACCTGCTTGTTAATCCACCACTGCTGCGCAATCGACAGGACGTTGTTGACGACCCAGTACAGCACCAGACCCGACGGGAAGAACACGAACATGACGGTAAACATTACCGGCATGATCATCATGATCTTGGCCTGCATCGGGTCCATCGGTTGCGGGTTCAATTTGACCTGCAGAACCGAGGTGATGCCCATGATGATAGGCAGAATATAAAGCGGATCCGGGGCGGTCAGGTCGGTAATCCAGCCAAGCCAGGGTGCGCCACGCATTTCGACGGCGGCCAGCAACACCCAGTACAGGGCGATGAAGACCGGAATCTGGATC
>NCIF01000168.1 GCA_002256785.1 Hydrogenophilales bacterium 17-61-9 | reverse complement strand
CCCACTTCGGCGTGCGTGCTGCGCGCCGACCTCAGGCTCAGGTTCGGCCCGCTGCCTTCGGCCCGAACGCATACGTGTAGATCGTGTTGCTGCAGATGATGCCGAGGCAGCTCTGGCCGGAGGCGGACAGGGTCTTGTGCGAGCCGTTGGGAAGCACCATGGAGTAATAAAGAAATCCATCCTTGAACTTGATCAACTGCGCCGGATAGTAAGGCTTGGAGGTTTGGGGACGGAACTGATAGATGTCGACCGAGTGCAACCGGTTGGCGTCCACATCCTTGATGTCCAGCCAACCGTATCCGAGCGAGCGGTCGCGGTATTCCGTGATGCGGTCTCCGGTCGCGCAGGCCGAGAGCAGCAGCACCGAACACAGAAGCGACAATTGTTTCAACATGATTATTTCTCCCTTTAGGCGTAATCCGGGCCGGATAGGCTCTTTACTTGAATCTTTGGCCTTAACGGATTCCTGACGGCGAATCTTGAGTCAAAAAGAGCCCTCCGGCTCAACCGAGCCTCGTCGGCACGTTCAGTCGTATCGTGCGGGTCGCCCGGATGCCCATCATTGCCTAACGGACAGAATGGCCTAGCCTGATTAAATAAAGGTAGCCGGAGTCACGGTAGCCGGCGTTCAGGTTTTCGGAAGGCTTAACCACGAGGAGAACGAAGATGGCTATGGTGTGTGAATTGACGTTTGACCGTGAACGATTGAAGGATGAAATCCGCGCAACCTACGGACGGGTTGCCGGGCAGCCGGACGGCGATTTTCATTTTCATCGCGGTCCCGAATACGCAGCAACGATGCTCGGCTATGACCGTGCCGAGCTCGACGAATTGCCGGATTTTGTCACTGCGCCGTTCGCCGGTGTAGGCAACCCCTTGCGCGCAGGCGCGTTGCCTGGTGGGGCAAGGGTCATCGATCTCGGATCCGGGAGCGGCATGGATTGCCTGCTGGCCGGTCGCCGCGTCGGACAGCAGGGCGAGGTGGTCGGGTTCGACATGACCGACGCCATGCTCGACAAGGCTAGGGCGGGCGCGGCCGCCGCCGGCATGCAGCATGTACGCTTCGAGAAAGCCGATATTTCGCAACTGCCGATCAATGCCGGCTCGGTGGACGTGGCCATCTCGAACGGCGTAATCAATCTCAGCCCGGAAAAGTCGCAGGTCTTCGCCGAACTCTATCGCGTTCTGCGTCCCGGCGGTCGGGTGCAGTTCGCCGATATCGTGATAAAAACCGAGCTGTCGGCGGCGGCACTTAACGATATTCAACTCTGGGTCGGCTGAATCGCGGGGGCTCTGCAGTCTGCAGGCTATCTCGCGGCCCTTGCCGAAGCGGGTTTTGTCCGTGCGGCAGTCCTCGATTATTTCGATTCGTTTGCCGGCACAAGCAAGGAAGGGGTGGCGCGCGAGTATGGCGTGCGCGGCGCGAATTTCATTGCTTTCAAGGATTGATTGAGTCGGGATGCGGGGACGGCGGAAGGTGTCCCCGGGCCGCGCGGCTGCCTTGCAGCTTGAAACGCGGCCTGATTTTTTGCGCTGAAAAATGGGCCGAGCGTCCTTGACGGCTCGCATTCGATTTGATTGGAACAGTCGAGCCGGCCCCCGGATACTAAAGTAAAGGCTCGTTGAGGAGGCCGGTGTCAGCGCGTCGCGCAGTCATCAGGAATACCGGGTAGTCCCGCGTCCCGCTTTCGCGTTCCTTGGCGATGCTCAACACGGTCTGAAAATGGGTGTCGGAAAATCCCGCCCGTGCGGCGCGCCGGCCCAGGTCGGCGCGGTCGAAGCCGTGGTGCACGTCGACCTCCGGGCCGTGAAACGAGCCGTCTTCCTGGTCCAGGTCGACGATGCACAGGGTGCCGCCGGGCTGCAGCCGATCGTGAAAGATGCGCAGGATGGTGTCTGTGTCCGGGACGTGGTGCAGCGTCATCGCGGTGACGATCAGGTCGAAGCGCTGCGCCGGCGGCGGGTCGACGAGCAGGTCCAGCTTCATCGGCGTCATGTTGTTCACCCCTTGCGCGGCGATCTTTCCGGCCACCACCTCGAGCATGCCGCTCGAACTGTCCGCCATCAGGATGGCGCCGAGTTCGTCCTTGAGCGGGAACGAAAGCAGACCGGTACCGCAGCCGTAATCGAGGACGCTCATGCGGCGATGCAAAGGCACGGCCTCGCGGATGGCTTCCGCGATCTGTAGCCCGCGTTCGCGGAACACCGGGTTGTCGTCCCACTGGCGGGCTTGGGTGTCGAAATGCGAGGCGTCGAGTTGGGTGGGTTGGGTATGGGTCATGATAGTGAATGTTAAACGGGGGCCGCTCCCGTTTGTTTATACATTGGTTCGATAAGAAATGTTCGAACTGCCTTCTTTGACATCATGCCGCACCAAGCATGGAACGCAGCGCCTCGGCCCCCGTGTCTGAGAAGAACCATGCAAGGGCGAAGCAATTGAGCATGACCGTGGCCCAAAACACGATTTGAAATGATTGCTTTCTGGACTTGTGGCGCAGCAGCCGTTGTGCGGCCAGGGCGCCTGGCCAGCCCCCCGCCAGCGCAAAAAGGTGCAAGGTGCGTTCCTGGGTCCGCCAGCGGTCGTTTCTTGCAGCCGACTTGTCGAGTGCGTACGCGGCAAATGCGATCAGGCTGGCAGCCAGATAGAACCAGGCGACTGCAATCGGCAACTTGCCGGCAAAGGCCGATCCCCCGACAAAGACAAGAAAGGCCAAGGCCAGCATGGGGGTGACATTGCCTTGGCCAGACGGGTTGGCCGGCGGCCTGTCCTTGCCGACGAATGCAACGCTGCCGGCTTGCGGCCGGCCTCTGGCGTCGAGTCTGAGTTCGTAGGTCACGATTTCATTGCCGAGGGGTCGTTGTTGCCGGCCCGAAAATGATTTGATGTGAACGAAGACACGCGGTCCGCCACCATTCGGTGTGATGAATCCAAAGCCCCGATCCTCTTTCCAGTCGGTTATTTTTCCCTGATGGCGCACAACAACTTTCCTTGGGGTCGAGTAAAGACAAAGGGGGGCTGAATGCGCTAGCCCGGGTCCCGCTCAAAACACGTCAGGCGAACATCCACGCCGAGCGACAGCGCCGTCAGCGCGGCGGCCGCGGCGCGGCCCTCGGCCTTGGCGCGGTAGAGATGCGGCGTCATCGCCAGCAGGTCGGCAATCTGCCCGGCGTTGGTCAGCTCGATCGGGAAGCGCAGCGTTTCCGTTGGCAAGCGGCGAAAGCCTGTAGGTGTGTGCATCTCGGCCGTGCGTTCCGGTTTCAGGCTGGGGTAGATGATTTCGCGCAGCTCGCGCAGGTGATTGGGCCCGGCATCGACCTGCACCAGTCGGCCGCCCGGTTTGAGCACCCGCGCGAACTCCGCATACACCGGAAAGCCGAACAGGCACAGCACGCGATCCAGCGTGCCCGGCCGCACCGGCAGGTGGGCGTTGCTGCCCACCACCCAGTTGACGCGCTTGTCCTGCTTCGCCGCCGACAACACCGCCCATTTCGAAATGTCCAGCCCCAGCAGCGCCAGTGTCTGCTCATCCGGCACCGCCGCGGCCAGCTGGCGCAGGTAATAGCCCTCGCCGCACCCGGCATCGAGACAACTGCTGCCTGCGTCAGCGGGCAGACCGGCCAGCACCGCCTGGCTCACCGCCGCGGCAATCGGCTGGTAAAAGCCGGCCGTCAGAAAACGCCGGCGCGCCGCGATCATCTCCTTGCTGTCACCCGGATCGCGCGAGCGCTTGTGCTGCACCGGCAGCAGATTCGTGTAGCCCTGGCCGGCGATGTCGAAACTGTGGCCGGACGTGCAGGTCCAGGCGGAACCGTGGCAATGCAGGGGCGTGCCGTCCAGCGGGCAGGCCAGCGCCTGGAAGGGGATGATGCTCATCGACGGCTGTCTGACAAGTCTGACAATGCAGCCTGAATCTGCTGCCCGGCCACCGGGTAGGTCAACACGGCATGGACGGGGAACAGTTCTAGCAGCTTGCCGATATGGTCTTCTTCACGCGGATGCATGAACACAATCACCTTCGCCTGCGGCGCAAAGCGTTGCAGGGATCGGAGGGTGACATCCAGATTGGAGACGTTTGCGCCGGCGTAGTTGTTGCCCCAGCCGTAAATGAATTCTCCGACGAAAAAATCCGGCGGCTGTTTCTGCATCGCCCGGTGAAGATTGCGGGCCGTGTCGAAACGCGCCGCCGCAATGCCCAGCTCCTGATACAGGGCGCTGAAATCGGGGTGGAAGGGGGATTCGATCAGGGAGAAAAGGGTTTGCATGGGGCCGCAGTTTACAGCGTGCTCACGGGATTGATTATCGTGTCGGTCAGCGGTTGACGTCCACGATCACCCGGCACCGCACCTCGCCGTTGAGCAGTTTCGATGCGAGGTGCAGCACGTCGGTCAGGCCGACTTCCTGGCTGATCGTGGCCAGCTTCGCGACATCGAGATCGCTGGCCAGGCGGCGCCAGGCTTCGAGCCGCTCGGGTCGGGGGCACATCACGCTGTCGATGCCGACCAGCGTCACGCCGCGCAGGATGAACGGCGCGACGGTGGCCGGAAAATCCATGCCGCCCGCCAGCCCGCAGGCCGTGACCACTCCCCGGTATTTCGTCGTCGCGCAGACATTCGCCAGCGTGTGGCTGCCGACCACGTCCACCGCACCGGCCCAGCGCTCTTTTCCCAAGGGCTTGCCGGGCGTCGCGAACGTCGCGCGATCCAGCACCTCCACCGCACCCAGGCGCTTGAGGTAGTCGGTCTCCGCCGGCCTGCCGCTCACCGCGACGACGCGGTAACCCAGCCGGGTCAGCACCGCCGTCGCCACGCTGCCCACGCCGCCGGCCGCGCCGGTTACCAGAATCTCTCCGTGCGCGGGCGTCACGCCATGCCGCTCCAGCGCCAGCACGCACAGCATCGCGGTATAGCCTGCCGTGCCAATGGCCATCGCCTGCTGCGGCGTGAACTGCGCCGGCAGCGGCACCAGCCAGTTGCCGTTCACGCGCGCCTTCTGCGCGAGGCCGCCCCAATGCGTTTCGCCCACCCCCCAGCCATTCAGGATCACCGCGTCGCCCACCTTGTAATCGGGGTGCGTCGAGTGTTCCACCGTGCCGGCCAGATCGATGCCGGGCGCCATCGGAAACGTGCGCACCACCGGCCCCTTGCCGGTGATCGCCAGCGCGTCCTTGTAGTTGAGCGTCGAATGGCTGACCCGCACGGTCACGTCGCCCTCGGGTAATTGCGCCTCGTCGAGGTCCGTCAGCGCGGCGCGGTAACCCGCCTCGTCCTTCTTGATCAGAATGCATTTGAACATGGGATGTGGGTTTCTCCGTTCGCCCTAAAATCTGGAAAATCTGGAGTCGTTTTCGCAAGGTGTTCCGTCATGGTCACCATCCATTTTGGTGTCAGGGCAGTTCATTAGGAAATACTCGGCTTCTGCTCTTGAATGCATTTGGCTGCAATGCTGCCGGCCATCGCAATGGAAGGGGCCGGGGACTTCCGTTTCGCTGGATGGAGCTTCGTATGCG
>NCIF01000167.1 GCA_002256785.1 Hydrogenophilales bacterium 17-61-9 | reverse complement strand
ATGTCATCACTATTCGGAAGAATCAAGAACCAATTTTTCTTTCGTTACTGCGAAGCAGATAGCCTCATTCCCGCCAAAGGATATTGAAGTTACCAGGCCCTCTCGTACTCTTTACACATGCATTTTATTGGAGATAACGCCGTGCTTGTGGACCCTCGAATGCTGACCTCTCGTCCTCGTATGTAGTCACGGAATTAGGGTCAATTTTGTGGGTGATTGTTGGTTTCTTTAGCCCTCATCGGGGTGTAGGTTCTTTGGCATGAAATGCGTTAATCCAAAACATGGAGGCGAGTCATGTTCAGGCCAATTAATTCAAGACAAAAGGATGTCTCCAAGCCCACAAAATTCAGGTCACTGGTGCACCAGAGCCCTTTGCAAGCCAGAAAGTTGGGTATCCGTATTTACGTAGTTACGTATATCCTCAATTTAGGTTGTATGCACCAACTGATGGCGCTCGATGCTTCACCCATATCACCATCAACCGGCTAAAAGCGCCGGAGTCAGCGTGATGTGGTCAGCGACGACATCCTGGCTGCGCTCGTTCCTTGGCTACGCAAGATCGTATCCTGTTGGGCAATTGCGTATTCCGGTAAAAACAGCCAGTGCTTCCGATCTCAAACCCATCACCGACTCCGATTGAACGCCATTGAAGCGACTGTTTCAGTTCGGACATATCAGCCGTCACTGGCGGAGCGGGAAAATGCGTTGTTGGGCGACCGATGTAGGTCAGTAAGCGGTCGGCCGCGAATTCAGCGCGAACTTCTGGTGTTCGGCCTTATGTGAAGCTTCACATAAGGCCGATTATGCACAGTCCTCGATTATGTGAAGTAGCGAGGTCAGTGTTTCCCGAAAGTGTTGCTGGGAGCGGCCTCGGCGTTAACTGACGTTGACGAACGCTTGACATAAATTCTATTGTTATCTGAACTGAGATGTCACGAACAACGGACTGTTATGGACCACATCACTTTGCATCAGATCATGGTGTATCCCCGGCCAGACTGACCTGCCGGTAAAGTCCTGTGTTTTTTCTTTAAGAACGCTCCCCTAAGATCCGTCGTTATCGTCCGCCTTGCTCACAGGTGGCCTACCTGATGGCTCGGTGATTATGCAAAGGTCACAACGCATGCCATCCGCAGCTCATCGGCGTTTCGCGTGCGTTGACACCTGCTACTTCACATAATCGAGGACTGTGCATAATCGGCCGAAGCAGCCGCTGGCGCCTTGGTCCGACGACTTCCGCTATGGATTCGTTACCGGACGTAGGCTTCCTCTGCCTATCTCATCCCTTGAGCCACCACCAGCCCATCCTGTGTCCCTTCAAGCATACACAGGAGGAACCCGCCATGAACGACAAAATCTATCTCACCCGTCAGGATGACTCGCTCCGCTATCGTGTCATTGCCCAACGCACGCTGGCTCAGGACACCGTTTGCGTCAGCGTCAATGTCGCGCTTCTGGTCAGTGCGGTGCAGACAGATCAGGTCGAACTGCAGCGTCAGATTCGGGACGTGCTGAATCGCTTTATCCCGGGTGTCGAGTGGATCTTTTCTACCCTGCACCGGGAGGCAAACCCTACTGTTGGGTTCGAGCAGATCAACGTCAAAGCATCTGCACGCATCCCCAGCTCCCAGAATTTCAACCTTAAGGATCGGGCTCGCCGTGCTAGTCGGGAGGGTCTGACACTTGGCGGTGCGATGGTCGATTACAGTCTCCCGGTCAGCCTGGTAAATCGGGTTGTGCATGAACTGCGCGGCGAAATCATCGAGAGTGTTTTGCGTGAGATTTCAGACTTTGAACAGCAGACCGGACGCAAGTGGCGAATTGGCGATGTCGAGTTTGGCATTAGCGGCCGAAGTGACGAATACACCGCAAAGGGCGCTCGGCGGAGTACGGGTTACGAAGATCTGCTCGATCCAGATGGTGAGGGATTGAGTGGTGCCGAGCGCATTTCCCTGGTTGCCGAAGTCTGTCTGCGGACGCTTGCTGACAGGAAATAAAAAGGCCGGGGTTCCTTATGTGCCACCGAATCACCTCAAGAATCGTGCGGTGTCGGCCTAGAATGGCCTGACCATCACAGGAAAATCATGGAACGCTCACAACGCATCACCCGCATCAATGCCCTGCTTAGTCGCAAGGGGGGCGCCACGCTGGCGCAGATCATGGAAGGTCTCGAAGTCTCGCGTGCGACGGTGAACCGTGACCTGCAACTCATGCGAGACCAAATGAACGCGCCTATCGTCTGGGATAGTCATTCGGGAACCTACTATCTCGATTCGGCCAAGCAGACTGGCCCTGAGTTCATGCTGCCGGGCATGTGGATTTCTCCGGCGCAAGCCTATGCCTTGCTGACGCTCAACAACATGGTGGAGAAGATTGCCCCCAGTGTGCTTGGGCCCTTTCTTGATCCGATGCGTGGGTTGCTGAAACGAATGCTCTATGAAGCCAAATTTGATCTCTACGGACTGGATCGCAAGATCGAAATTGATATGCCGGCCATGCCCAGGCTCGGCGACCTGGACTTCTCGAACCTCATTGATGCGCTGATCCAGGAACAGAGAGCGAGCTTCATTGTTCGTTCGCCTGATGGCACGGAGCAGACGATTTCCGGCACGCCGGTAAAGCTCCGAATCACTGCTCACGGCTGGTCTGCCCAGATACAGTTACAGCCGACTGCTGAGCCTGTCACAGTCAACGTGGCGGACATCCAGAAAGTCTTGGCGGCAAACGAGAGCGCGGAATAGGCTGCTGACTAAAAGAGTCGTTCATCGCGGCGGGTCTTTTTCCTGTTTGGGTTTCACTCTCTCATCTGGTGAGGCAGCGATGCTGCATCCTTCTCCGAACGCCCACTCAGGAGGATTCACCATGAACGACATCGCCCGTTTCACCCTGCAAAACCCGACACAGCACAATGCGAAAAGTGCAGCCATCGAACAATCGATCCCCGTCTTCTATTGCCCAAAGATGGTCGCCGACGCCGCAAGCTTCTCGCCCAGCGCAGGCAAGCCGGCACTGGTAGTCGAGTCGTGGAAAGCGCTTGGAGTGCCGATTGAATTTCGGGAACCGCAACCGGTCAGTGTCGAGCAGTTTAGTCTTGCCCATGCCCCCAAGTTCGTTGCCGACGTGCTCCATGGCCGGCGCGAAAACGGCTTTGGCAATCGCTTGCCTGCAGTGGCCGCCACGCTTCCATACACCAGTGGTGTCATGCTGTCGGCCGCGCGAGAAGCGTTGAACAACCACCAGGGTGCAGTTGCTCCATGCTCCGGCTTTCACCATGCGGGTTATGACTTCGCGGGCGGTTTTTGCACCTTCAATGGACTGATGGTTACCGTCACCGTCTTGCTGGCCGAGGGGCTTGTCAGCAAGGTGGGCATTCTCGATTGCGACCAGCACTGGGGCAACGGTACCGACGACATCATCGACCGCCTTCACCTGCAAGACCAGGTCGTGCATTACGGTCCAACCCGCGAATTTGGCACGCCAGCGCGCGCCGAGGCCTTTCTCGCCAATATCCAGCAAATACTCGATCTATTCAGGGACTGCGATCTGGTGCTTTATCAGGCCGGTGCCGACCCTCACATCGACGACCCACTGGGCGGCTGGCTGACCACCGAACAGCTCTACCAGCGCGACCGGGAAGTGCTCATGGGATTGCGCCTGCTGGGTATTCCCGTTGCCTGGAATCTGGCGGGTGGGTATCAGCGGGATGAAAACGACAGCATCCGCCCGGTGCTGGATATTCACGACAATACGTTCCTGGCCTTTGCTGAGGTGTACGTTGATGCAGCAAGTGCCGACAGCAATCTTGAGTCGCCTATGGCATCGTCAGTCATCCGACCGCTTCAGGGCAGTGTCAAGTCGTCCTGTACAATTTCAATGCACCCATGCGTGCGTAGATCAGCGTTGACGTCTCTGCTTACCCAAGCAAAAACTATTCACAAGTAACATTGGCTAACAAGCGATTTGATGGAGACATTGACAGTGAATATTCAAGAGAAACTTGCAGTTTTACATCTGCGAATGGCTATGAATATGGAGGACAAGTCAAAGCTTACGAAACTGGAACTCCAATTCGCAGAGGTAAAGGGGCATTTTCGTTTTTATCAAAAATGCTGGCGGATACAAATTCCAGGTCGTCCTTGGGTATTTGAAGCTGCTTACTTTTCCAGTTGGTTTAGTTGCAAACTCGGCACTTATTACCTTGAAGATGGGATGGTTCATTTATGTATTGACGATATGGCCCCTTTTGTCTTTCGACAACCCAACCCAGTGGAAAATTTCCTATTTGCAGGCTGAGATGAACCGCCCCGGCTTTCGTGGAGGCCATTTGGTTTAAGTGCAGGCCGTTGATTCGGTCTGTTCGGCGAGTTGCCGGTAGTAGTTTGCCTCAGCTTCGGCTGGAGGGATATAACCGATGGGTTCGAGCAGACGGACGTGGTTGAACCACGCCACCCATTCCAGCGTCGCCAGTTCGACCGCTTCCCGCGTCTTCCACGGGCCGCGCCGGTGGATCAGCTCCGCCTTGTACAGGCCGTTGATCGTCTCCGCCAGCGCGTTGTCGTAGCTGTCGCCCTTGCTTCCCACGGAGGGTTCGACCCCCGCCTCGGACAGGCGCTCGCTGTAGCGGATAGACACATACTGCGAGCCCCGGTCGGAGTGATGCACGAGGCTGCCATCACGTTCCGGCTGACGGGCATACAACGCCTGCTCCAGCGCGTCCAGCACGAAGTCCGTCGTCATCGTTCGGCTCACCCGCCAGCCGACGATGCGCCGGGCGTAGACGTCGATGACGAACGCCACATACAGCCAGCCCTGCCAAGTCGAGACGTAAGTGAAATCCGACACCCAGAGCTGGTTCGGGCGATCCGCCCTGAACTGGCGATTCACCCGATCCAGCGGACACGGCTGCTTGGGATCGGGAATCGTCGTACGCACGACCCTGCCGCGCAGCGCGCCGCGCAGACCCAAACGGCGCATCAGCCGCTCAACCGTGCAACGCGCGACCTCCGTCCCTTCGCGTTTCATCTGCCGCCAGACCTTGTCCGCGCCGTAGACCTCAAGATTGACCTGCCAAACGCGTTCGATCTCGGGTATCAACACATCGTCGTATTGTGCGCGCGCGCAACGCAGCGCCGGATCGCGCTGGCGCGCGGCATGACACCGGTAGCCCGATGGGGCGATCTGCAAGATCTTGCAGATCGGCTCGACCCCGAAGGCGTCGCGATGCCGGTCGACAAAATCGTTCAGGATTTGAGACGGCGGTCGAGCTCCGCCTGGGCGAAAAACGCACTCGCCAGTTTGAGGATTTAGTTGGCACGGCGCAGCTCCTTGACCTCGCGCTCCAACTCCTTGACGCGTTGTGCCTCGATCGTGGTCACGCCCGGACGCTGGCCGGTGTCAATCTCATGCCGACGCACCCAAGTGTGCAGGGTAGGTGCCGAGCAGCCGATCTTGGCGGCTATCGATTCAATGGCGGCCCACTGTGATGGGTGGCTGGCGCGACACTCGCCA
>NCIF01000166.1 GCA_002256785.1 Hydrogenophilales bacterium 17-61-9 | reverse complement strand
GCGACGCTGATCCCGCACATGCTCGAAGCGTTCATGGCGCGGGATCGGGGATTCAGGAAGTCCAGGGGAGAGTGATTCACAGCGACACCGCACAAGCACGATCGGAATACGCCTACATACGCTTGGGTGGGTTTTAAGTCGAGACCTTCTGAGTCAACCTGAGGGCATGGTCACTTTCTTAGGACTTTCCATGCCTCTCACACAACCTACCGATCACCGCGACACCCGTCACGTGTCCATGGTGACTCCAGCATTCTTCCGCATGACCGACGTGATGCGCATTACTGCGTTAAGCCGTGCCACTTTGTACCGCCGCATCGCGGAAGGGAAATTCCCAGCCCCCGTTCACCTCGGGGGACGGGCGTGCGGTTGGACACCAGCAGCGCTGCAAGCCTGGATTGACGATCCCGCAGGCTATTCGATCGCGATTAAACATCACGATTCGGGATAGAATTAAATTCGATCGTCTCCAAACAAACCTTCTCAATAGGCATCTCGCAACCTATGGAAGCGGCGGGTAACAGAGTAGTGCTGACGTTCCTGGCGACTACTCACTGACAAGTCCTCGGCCAAACCCGATATTTATTCTTGCTGGGGTTTATATCCGCTCATCTAGCGCTAACCGGTCAGGAACTCAATTTACTTATCGAGAAAAACGGATCTCCTACCGATCCCTCGCCTTTGTAATGTGGGCAGGGCATGCCCTTCAAGAATTGCAGGCGTGCTCCGGGGCGCGTGATGTGACGATTTCCGTCGTATTCAATGAGCGAAGGCAGAGGCAAATCTGTGTTCCATGGCAACAGAAGCGATACTGCATGGCCGACAGCTATCGAAGCCAGGACGCCGTTTGGCCAAATCACTTGAGGCTTCCCGCCTGCAGCTCCGTATATTCGTTGCTCCTGCGCCAACCGCTCTTCCGTCAATATTCCATGGCACCACAGGCAGTGTCCACCGGGCATGGATAGAGCCACTTGGCCTGAAATTACATAACCGTTAGAGACCTGGTGGACATCCATGCCGATATCGATATATGGAATCAGGAAACGCCTGCAGAACTTCTCAAGCTCATCCCGGGCCGTAAAGCTGTCCACGCAGCCAATCACGATGTCGCAAGTCCTTAACAAGTCGCCGCTTTCTTGCCAGCGACCAACAATCTCAACGTCCGCATTGGGATTGATTCGAAGGATGAGGTCTCGGATTACATCGTTCTTGGGACGCTTTAACTCGGCATCTGCGGGGCAACTGCCCACCATGCGATTGAGATTTGGCTCATCGACGTGATCAAAATCTGCAGCGACAAATTGGCCGATGCCGATGTGAGCCAATTGCTGGCCTACATGAGAGCCACCGCCGCAAAGGCCGACAATGCCTATCTTGCTTCGGGTTAGCACTTCCTCGCTGTTGTCGCCGAGAAAGCTTTGTCGGGAATGTCGAGTATTCATGCGATTGCCCTCAGGCCAGGTACTTGTGGACCTACGACGACAAACTCCTGGATCTCGACAGGATGCTTGTCCCGCCCCGCCCAGCACAACCCAGCCATCGAGTCGTGGCTAAGTACTATGACGCCGTGCGGCAAAGACGGTCGCACCTTGAAAAAATCGGGAACGAACTTCGCGCTTTCCCGGCGATCCACCCAGCTGAACCCCGGTTTTCCGTAATGCTCGTGCCGATGCACATGAAACATCGCGACATTACGGGTGTACGCGATCTCCAATGCAGACCGGATTGCGTCCGAGTTCATCATGGCACCGACGCGTGGATCATCAACATAGTGTTGATCGGCGACGGGATGATACGTATCACCGAGGAGCAAAAGGCCATCCGTACCAAAGGCCGAAGCCCCACAAGCGATGAATCCGACACGCTCGGCTGCAAACTCGTGCGGTCGGGATAAATCCCGATGAATCTTGGTAAACAGCATCTGAGAGATTTTGAAGGTTATCTTCATCGGAGGGCCCCCAGGTGTGCCGATAGGATTTGCACCGGCGACAAGTTGGCAGGAACGTTGTTCCAAGACCAGGTATGCCATGACCGGGACAGGATGTTGTGAGTTGTCCAATTCTGACCACGTTGCGCTATCGGTTCAGCCAAGAATAGTCGGGTGGTATAGCCGCCGTGTTGCGACGGGCACAGCAGCGCATCGAGAAGGCGTTCATCTTGTCCGACAGCCACCTTCAGGCCGGGAAGAAAGATGTAGTCGATGCCGGCATCGGGCATCACCCGTGCCGCAGGGACAAGTGCAGCAATTTCAGCGAGTTGTTTCTGGTCGATACTCACGACGAACCTCCGCAACTTACATGGGAGAGAAACTCCTCATGGCCGTGCACCTTGTAGGTGTCGCCATCGACCAGCGGATGAAATTTGCCGCCCTTGACCAATTCCAGTTCGTAGTCGAGTGGAACCCCCAGCAAGTTCTTCAGTGCTGACACCTGATAGGTTTCCGCCGCAATTTCGCGCGGGTCGCCGTCGATCTTCACCTCGACAAGGCGGGGCTTGTTGACTGGATGCTGCTCGTGGTGTTCTGTTTTCGGTGTGGCTTGTTGCATTTTCTTTCTCCTAACAATAAGTTGCATATTTAGATGTAGATTGCTAATATGCAATCCGATGTCAGTGTATGAGTTGCTATATAGCGTGTCAATTCCTTTTTCGCAATTATTTGGAGTTATTTGTAAGTGACTGATTTGTTGGGAGACTTTGACTTCACCGGGTACTATCGTGCTTTGGACGGGGTTCGGATTGGCCGGGGTATGAACTGGAAACAGGTGAGCGAGGCGACAAATGTCGGCCAGTCCACGTTGGCCCGGATGGGCAAAGGAAAGCGGCCAGACGCGGACGCTCTTGCGGCACTGTCGGCATGGGCAGGATTAAATCCGGCCGATTTCGTGCCGAACGCTACTCAATCGAATGACCGCCAAGATACGCTGGCAGAGATCTACAGCTGCCTTCGACGAGACCCAAATCTTTCGGCTGAGGCGACGGCGGCCATCGATGAAATAATTAAGGCCACCTATGAGCGATTACGCAGAAAAGCGTAGAATTCCTGCCGCAACAATTGTGGCCGCGGGGAACAGTGGAAGTTTTCCCTTTGCCATTCAAGTTCTTGCCTGCTTGGCCGATGACATAATCGCCATGGGCGCGGAATCGAAATTATTGAGGGGCCGATCGAACCCCACGTAGAATTGGCTACACGAGATCTCTCCACGGGGTTTGGTCCCGCGGAATAACTGGAGTACACGCCGCCATGCAAGAAGCCTCATCTGCGAAAGATATTGCTCGTCAGTTGCGCAATTGGATGAATTCGGAAGACGGACGTCGCGAATTAAAAGAGATGCTTTTTAAGGCTGAGCAGTCGACTGCCAAATTGGAACACGAGCGGCAGCTCGATCCAGCTTCCCTTCAAGAACATTTCACTCTGTAGTTCGGGTCGGTTGAACTGGATATGTCCGATGAAGGTTTGCCAACGTTCGACATCTACCCGTACTCGCGACCCCAACTAGAGGCCCTACTGACTAGCTATCCGGAAACGGCAGCGACGATCCGTAGCAAGCTTCACCTGGAGTACTTCGCCGGCTACTTCGGGGATCTGAACGCAAAGCTCATTGTCGTCGAGCGTCGCTATGTCGACCGAGATTTTCTTGAAGACTACGCCGCATACTACGTTCGGTGCTTTGACGATTACGATCGGTACTGCAACCGGCTTCATTTTTTCCGTTGTGACATTGCTGAGGATCAGGTTCGACGCGTTCTTCAAGGGGAGGACGATGCAGCTACAGTCGAAGCACTCAGCGAGGGGTATCTAGGTTTCGTCGTCGCGAAACCGCTTCCTACAACGGTAGTCGGACGAACCTGCCTGATCACTTACCTTCCAGAAGGGCGTCGCTTTTTTCCAAATACTAGGGATTACGATGCACACCTTTTCGGCATCGACCTCAAGATCAGAAACACCCTTGCTTTTCAGGAGCAGGACAACGTGGTGGCTGCTTGCGCGACGAGCGCCCTTTGGTCCGTATTCCAGGGAACAGGGAAACTGTTTCAGCATCCGATTCCGTCGCCAGTCGAGATTACAAAAGCGGCCGCTGAACGCCTCCCATCCAGCACGCGCCTATTGCCCAACCGAGGGCTAAATCTTGAAATGATGGCCCACGCGATTCGTAGCGTTGGCCTAGAGCCGTTCTTGATTAATGGAGCGGCTACCGCCACAGATCATTACACATTGAAGGGCGCAGCGTACGCATACCTTCAAGGTCACATCCCTATGATCTTGGGGATAACGCTCATTGATACTACTCACACGCCAGCCACATTTATGGGGAAACACGCAGTAGCGTTGACGGGGTTTAGCCTCGGCGACGGAGCGATTCAGCCGTATGGCTCCACAGGCTTCAGGCTCAGAGCGTCCCGAATCGACAAATTCTATGTGCACGACGATCAGGTCGGACCGTTCGCCCGGATGATATTTGACGGTACCAAATCCACGTATCGTTCACCGCCTGGCCAAATCATGGGTCCGACAGCTTCCATTTCCACATCTTGGCGGGGCGAGAACGGCGTGATTGGGAGTGGCAGAGCGCTTAGCGAAATGTTGCTCATACCGCTTTACCATAAGATAAGAGTTCCTTTCAGCAGTATTCACGACGGTGTGCTGCAGTTCGATTCCTTCGTGTCGAAACTGCTCCAAGCGGGGCCAGAACCGTTAGCCGAGAATCTCGAATGGGACATCTTCCTGACAACCGTGATCGACGTGAAAAAGGGTATACGCGAAAACAAGACGCTGCCCGCCAATCGAAAAGCGACGCTGCTCACTCGGCCATTTCCACGATTCATCTGGTGCGCAACGGCCCTTGCGGGGAACGACAAGGTATTCGATTTTCTGTTTGACGCCACAGACATAGAACAGGGGCAGTGCCTAGTCGGCGTTGTCGAGCATGATAAAAAACTGTCTGAAGTACTCCACGAAGTTTTCAGTGATGCAAACGTCGAGACGTTGCTCGGAAACCGTCATAGATTTGCCGCCGCAATCGCTCGGTGGTTCCGCATGCATCCGTTTGACGAAATGTGGAATTAGTCTTGTCGAGTGTTGATGCACTCCGCTCACAAACGACAACTCAACACCTTTTTGGACTGGCTCGGGCCGACATGCCAACGGCAGCAATGGCCGAATAGTGTGAATTGGCCTTCCGGCAGGTTCCGAAGTACAGCAGTCGTTCAAATGACAGCGCTGTTTGGTGGACGATGGACTGCAACAGGTTCGTTGCAGACGTCCAGACAAGAAATCCAACCAACACCACCTTTCGATATCGATGGCCGTATATACCCCCCACCAGGACAACTATTCCTGAATCAGCCTAGCTCAACCGCTAAAATAGTCCTGTCCAACCTCAGATTGCAAAATAGCCAATATTTATGAAACGTACCTTATCCGCTTACATAAATTGGAACTCATTCAACGGATGATGTTTCAAGCCATTTCATTTGGGGGTATGCATGGGGGTATCATTACAACACAACACATATAATATATTAAATATCATATAGTTAACCATATAATGAAAATTGCCGCCTG
>NCIF01000165.1 GCA_002256785.1 Hydrogenophilales bacterium 17-61-9 | reverse complement strand
GCAGTCGTTCGGGCAGCCGGAGAACTTGAACTTGAACTTGTACGGCAGGCTTGGCCTGTGCATGTCGTCGAGGTTGTTGTTGATGACGGTGCGCAGCGCCTTGGCTTCGTCGTAGCAAGACATTTCGCAACGCGCGGCGCCGACGCAGGACATCGAGGTGCGCAGCGCGGGACCGGCGCCGCCGAGGTCGAAGCCCATTTCATTGAAGGCATCGAACGCGGGCTGGACGTCAGCGGTCTTGATGCCCTGGAACATGATGTCGCCGGACTGGCCGTGGAACGCGATCAGGCCGGAACCGCCGGTTGCCGACCAGACGTCGCACATCTTGCGCAGCAGATCCGAGCTGTAATGCATGCCAGCGGGCGGCTGGATGCGCAGGGTATGGAATTCAGCCGCTTCGGGGAAAATCGGCTTGTGGTTTGCGTCTTTCAGTTCGGTAAAGCGCGGAATAACGCCGCCGCCGTAACCGAACACACCTACCGTACCACCCTTCCAGTAACCCATTTTGGTCTGGTAGGACGTCTCCAGCTGACCCATCAGGTCAACCATCATGTCGCTGTCCTTCGCAAGGCGCTTGAGGCCGGTCACGAAGCTGGGCCACGGGCCATTCTCGAGCTCGTCCAGATTGGGCGTATCAATCATTTGCTTTGCCATTATCTTCTCTCCTAGAAAAATTCGTAATGCCCGCTCAGCCGGCAGCTCAACGGTATCCAAACATCGTATTGGCTAGACGGTTTCACCACCATCATTCCGATGGGTAAAACGTCTACTCCATTGCGGTAGGCTCATACCTACCCACATGGAGTAGATGGACTTCCCCAACGCGGTTATGCCTCTTTACGCCAAAGAATGAGACATTACGCAACCGCCACATGAACCCATAAGAGTATTAAAATATTGTTGCAAACGCAAGCCCATGCACGTCACAGGGTTGAAATATCACGTCACACCCTCATTCAGAGTCACTGTGTGAGCTGTCTTCATTGCACTGACCCGACAATTCATATGGAACGGATTGAAATACATGCCTGAGATCACCCCCATAGACAAGTTGCGACTGCCCTTTGGCGGTCAGGAAATCGAATTTCAGAATTTCACTCACGAATCAGGGGGTGTTCCGTTTTTACGCATCCGGATTCGCGAAAACAAACGTTTTACTATTTTTGAAGTGGATCCGACCAGCGCGCAGAAATGGGCCGATGTGATGCAGGCCTGGGCCAGGGAGCACGCCGGGGAAGTGTCATGACATGGGCAAGCTGGCCCGAAGACAAGCCGGAAACGTACATCCCGAGCATGATCGATCTGCAGTTTGATCTGGTTGGAACGACGATTCCGGCCGACAACGCACAATTGCTGTCCGACGCAATCCTGAATCTGCTGCCCTGGCTGCGGGACCAGGCCGGCGCAGGGATACAGCACATCAAAGGGGCTGAAACCAACAGCGGAGATAGCACACTGAACATCAACCGGCGCGCCAAGATGTTCATGCGGGTGCCCCGGCAGCGTGTGGACGACATGCAAATGCTGTGTGGCCAAACGCTTGACCTGAATGGGCAGCCCCTGCAAATCGGCAATTTCAAAACGCGTGCGTTCACGCCGTTTGCCAACATCTACGCTCACTTCGTTGACACGGGTAGCGCGGGTGAAGAACAATTCGTGCAGGATGTGATGCGCGAGCTGGACGGACACTTCAAGCTGCGCTGCGGATTTATCTGCGGCAAGCAGCAAACCCTGCAAAGCGCATCGGGTCCGCTCTATGGCTATAGCCTGATGTTGCACGACGTCCCGCCCCACAAGTCACTGCAAATTCAGGACGAGGGCCTGGGGCGCAACCGTTTGTTAGGCTGCGGGATTTTCATCCCGCATAAATCCATTGCACCGGTCGTACCGGTCATTTTTTAAAAACCAAACCTGAAAGGAGCAGTAATCATGGGTTATATGTTGAACGGCGAAGAACTGGAAACGGGCGAAGAGGACTTCCTGCTGGAAGCCAATTTCAGCGACGAAATCGTCCCGGTTATTGCGGAAGCTGAAGGCATCAAGCTGACCGACGCCCACTGGCAAGTCGTGAACTTCCTGCGCGACAAATACAAGGAAGACGGCCAGACCCCGAACTTCCGCAACATGGTCGCCGAGCTGACCGACCTGCATGAAGGCGTGGACTGGAAAAAAGCATTGTACGAGCTGTTCCCCAACCAGCCCGCACGCCAAGGCTGCCGCGTTTCCGGCCTGCCCAAGCCTTACGGCAAAGGCGGCTACTGATTTAGGATTCAGGGGTCGGGGATCAGGATTCAGGTAAGGCGCGGCAAAGCCGCACAATCCCTGACCCCTGAATCCTGATCCCTGATCCCCACCCCCTACACCCCATGTTTTCCAACACACTCGTTACCACTGAAGACCTGGCCGCACATCTGGACGACCCGAACTGGGTGATTCTGGACTGCCGCTTTACTCTCACCGATCCTGAGGCCGGCCGTCTGGCCTACGTGAAAGCCCATATCCCGGGCGCACGTTATGTTCATCTGGACGACGACCTCTCCGCCCCCCTCACCAAGGCCACGGGGCGACACCCCCTGCCCGATCCGCACGTGCTGACTGAAAAGCTTTGCGCGTGGGGCATTGGCGTCAATAAACAAGTGGTTGTATATGACGACAGTTATGGCGCCATGGCCGTCCGGCTGTGGTGGATGATGCGCTGGCTCGGTCACCCTGGCGTGGCGCTGCTGGACGGCGGCTACCCCAAATGGCTGCGCGAAAAACGCCCGGTCGATGCCGATCTGCCCACGCCGCACAAGGCTGCCTGCGCCTGCCTGCCCGAGCCCAGTCAGATCGTAGGCGCGGATGAGGTCATGCACGCCTCTCAAACCGGCGAACAACTCATTATCGATGCCCGCCCCGAGCGCCGCTTTACAGGCGAATTCGAGCCGCTCGATCCCGTCGCCGGACATGTGCCCGGCGCGATCAACTGGCCGTTCGACGAAAACCTCGACATGGACGGCACCTTCATGCCCCCCGAAGCCTTGCGCGAAAACTACCAGGCCCTGCTCAAGGGCAAGCCCGCCTGGCAGGTACTCCACATGTGCGGTTCCGGCGTCACCGCCTGCCACAATATTCTGGCGATGGAAATCGCCGGCCTCCCCGGTTCGCGGCTGTACCCCGGTTCGTGGAGCGAATGGATATGCGACCCGCATCGCCCAATCGCCACCGGCGAATAAAGGAGAATCCTCATGGTCAAACCCGTTAGAGTCCGCACCATCTGGTTCAAGAAAGATGGCGAACGCACCCCCAATGAAATCGCCAGTGCGGTTGCCACCACCACCTGGCGCGTCGCCGACAAGGCCGTGGACAATCTCGGCCGCGAAAACTACGACATCATCACCCCGGCGCGCGGCTTCAAGCTGATCGCCGAGTTTGTCGCTTTTCTGGCGCATTACTGCGACCGCATGGCCTACGCCACGCTCTCGCCGGAACGCCGTATCGCCGTTCTGCAGGCGGTGTCCAACCGGCTGGGCGAATTGATGGAAGAAAACATCCTCAGCGTCGCCGGCCCCGACGCCAACCGCAACTTCAAGGCCGAATTCATCGATTTCCTGAACCGGCGCTTTGAAGACTATTCGGAGTTTGAATTCCCCGATGAAGAAAAAGCCAGCTTTCCGGCGCTGCGTTTTCTGAGCCTGCAAATCCGCGAGGAGATGGGCGATAACGACAAGACCTGGATCATGGACCAGATCATGGACATCGAAATGCCCGAAATGATGGGCACGGTCAGAAAGAGCTTCATCGGCCTGCTGTCCGACGCACCGGTCAAGCGCGGCTTCGGCTCGCCCGACATGCTGCCGCCGGAATAAATGCACGCCACGCCGTCCCCGTTCGACCTGTCCAATGAAACGGGCTATCGCGCCTGGCGCGAGGCCAAACTCGCCGCCTATCCGCGCAGTGTCGATGAACTGATTGTCACCCTGAACGATCCGCATCATTTACATGCGGAGGAAATGGCCGCGCTGGCGTCGCGCTGCGCACGCAGCAACATGGCGATCTACCATGCGCCCGGCCATCCAGCGGCCGACAAATCGTTTCCGCATCGGCTTGCGGCCCGGCTGGGCCTCGTCCGGCTGGAAGGCAACTACCTGTCCGACGAAGATGGCTTGTCGAGCATCACCCCGACGAGCGAAGCAGGCAGCAACCGCGGCGAATTCATTCCATATACGAACAAGCCGATCAACTGGCACACCGACGGTTATTACAACGCGCTGGACCGCCGCATCCTCGGCATGACGCTGCACTGCGCGCAGGACGCCGCAGCCGGCGGCGAGAACGCGCTGCTGGACCACGAGATCGCCTACATTCAATTGCGTGACATCAACCCGGATTACGTCGCCGCACTGATGCAGCCGGATGCGATGACCATTCCGGCGCGCATGGACGAGGCCCTCGCCCCAGCCCTCACCCCTCTCCCGCCTGCGGGAGAGGGGGCAAACGCTGAGCCAAAACCGATCAACGAGAGGGGGCAAGCGTCAAGCCCAACCCAATCAATTGCCCGCGCCGAGCAGAGCGGCCCGGTGTTCGCCGTTGACCCCGATCAAGGCTTTCTCACCATGCGCTACACCGCGCGCACCCGCTCGATCGTGTGGAAGGACGATGCTGTCACGCAGGCGGCCGTGAAAACGCTGGCCGACATTCTCGCCCGTTCGGAATACATTTTGACCGCGCATCTGCGCCCGGGCATGGGGCTCGTCTGCAACAACGTCCTGCATACCCGCAGCGCGTTTGCCGACTCGCCCGAACGCCGCCGCCTGCTCTATCGCGGCCGCTATTACGACCGCCTGCGCTTTGATTTAGACACAGCCCCCGCCCGCGCAGCCTAGGCAGCGGGTAAAATAGCGGTCTTCTTTTTCGGCCAAAGCCGCATGCAGCTTCTCGCCCTCGGGGTCAACCATCACACTGCGCCGCTCGCGATCCGCGAGCAGGTGGCGTTCGGCCCCGAAAAGCTGGTGCAGGCGCTGCATGAACTGACGCAAAGCCAGCGCGCCTCCGAAGCTGCCATCCTGTCGACCTGCAACCGCACCGAACTGTATTGCAACACGCCCTCGCCCGACGCGGTCACGCAATGGCTGGCCGATTTTCACCAGATCGAACGCCGCGAACTCGCGCCCTATCTGTATGCGCTGCCGCGCGAACAAGCCGCGCAGCATGCATTCCGCGTCGCGGCCGGGCTCGATTCGATGGTGCTGGGCGAAACGCAAATCCTCGGCCAGATGAAGCAGGCGGTGGCCGCCGCCGAGGAAGCCGGCACGCTCGGCCTGTTGCTGCACAAGCTGTTTCAGCGCACCTTTTCGGTCGCCAAGGAAGTGCGCACCAGCACCGAAATCGGCGCCAATTCGGTGTCGATGGCCGCCGCCGCGGTGCGGCTGGCCGAACGGATCTTCCCCAGCGTCAGGCAACAGGCCTGCCTGTTCATCGGCGCCGGCGAAATGATCGAGCTGTGCCTCACCCACTTTGCCGCGCAGCATCCGCGCCGCATGACCGTGGCCAACCGCACCGCCGAACGCGCGCGCCCGCTGGCCGAGCGCTTTGGCGCCGGCGTGA
>NCIF01000164.1 GCA_002256785.1 Hydrogenophilales bacterium 17-61-9 | reverse complement strand
TGTCGGTGCTGATCGGGCTGCTTGCGGGGGTGGTGCCGGCGATGCGCGCGGCGCGGTTGAATCCGGTGGATGCGCTGCGCGCGGAGTAACGGGTGAGGCAACTTGCTAGCCCGACGTGGCGCCATCTGTTGGGCTTAACAGTATCTACGCGAGCCGAGCATCCGGTGCAATGGATTTTTCATGATCGCTGCACCTGTTACAGGCATTTCATCGGACCGGATCCTTCACATTGCTTTCTCTGCACCGGGCTTGCTTGACTGGCCCAGCACCACCAGCGCGATGCCACCGAGAATGGCCGTGGACGCCAACGCCAGCCGCAGCGTAACCGGCTCGTCGAGCAGCAAGCTTCCGCCTGCCGCCGCTATCACCGGCACAGCGAGTTGCACTGTCGCCGCGTGGGTGGCGGCCAAACCGCGCAAGGCCGCGTACCATATGGCATAACCCACGCCGGATGCCAGCGCGCCCGAGAACACGGCATAGCCGGCGCCGGCGGCATCGACCTGCAGCCACGGCAGCGCGACTGCAGCCAGCCCGATTCCCAGCGGCGCGGCGCGCAGGAAATTGCCGGCCGTCGCGCCGAGCGGATCGGATGCACCGCGCCCTCGCAGCGAATACACGCCCCACGCGATGCCCGCGGCCAGCATCAGCAGCGACCCGCCAAGCGGCGGCGCCGACAGACCCGGCAACATCAGATACCCCAGCCCGCCCAAAGCCAGCACCAGCCCCGTGCCCTGCTGCCCGGTCAGGCGCTCGCCCGCCCGCAGCCCGGCAAGAATCATCGTCGCCTGTACCGCGCCGAACAGCAGCAGCGCACCGACGCCCGTCGGCAGCGACACGTAGGCAAAGGAAAACGCAGCAGCGTAGGCGAACAGCGCGAACGCAGACGACCAGTTGCCGCCGATCCCATGCGCCGCCCTGCGCAGCGCAACGATCAGCCACAAGGTCAGCGCCCCGGACAGCAAACGGATCGACGTGAAGCTCGCGGCATCGATGTCGGTGCGTTCGAAGGCCAGGCGGCAGAGGATGGAATTGGCCGCGAACGCGATCAGGGCGATCAGCGTCAGCAGCACGCGGGAACGGCGCATCGGCAGGAAAACCAGCAGGTCACAAGGGTCGCAGGGTCAGATACCGTTTGATGCAGGTTCGCTACCAGCAGACTTGCAACTCAAGACGGTATTCGACTCCTCATGTTTAGCTCCATGCAGAACCTCCTGTTTAACACATCCCGGGACGACAGCACCTAGTATTTGCGTTGCAAGCTGATATAAATAGATCAGGTTCTTCCCGAACAGCAAGTCGGGAAAAGGGGATCGCGCGCTATCCGGGCTTTCCCCGGATGCCATTCGAGAAAGGAATCCAGCACATGAATATCCTGCCTTTGCACAAACTGTTGTTCATTCCGTCCCACAAAGAATGGGATGCGCTGGCACGCACGCAGCCGTCCGTTCTCAGGCTGTTCTTCCTGCTGGTGCTGCCCTTCTCGCTGATTCCGCCCCTGATGATCGAATATGCCGGCCATCATTACGGCGCCATGCTCTACCCCCACGTTTCGGGACAGGCATGGAGCGTGGCCGCGCTGTTTTTCCTGCTGGCCGAGCTTGCCACCGTTCCGCTGATGGCCTGGGGAATCCGCTCGGTCGCCCGTAGCAAGGGGATTGCCTGCCCATACAAGGATGCCTTTACGCTCGCAGCAATCGCACCGGTGCCGCTCTGGCTGTCCTCGCTGGTGCTGTTTTCGGATCAGCCTGCGCTGATTGCGGCCATGGTCGTCCTGGGCGTGGCCGGATCGGTCGTGATGATTTTTCGCGGGGTCGCGCATATTCTCCAGGTGAAGGAAGGGCTGATCGCTTTCGAAATCGCCTATATCGTCACCGCGCTCGGTCTGATCGCCTGGGCCTCGCTGGTGATGCTCGGACTTATCCCGGCGCTGGCCTGAAGCTGCCGGCGCGCTGCTCATGCGGCGCAACGGAAGCAGGCGGGCGTCATCCACAAATCCGATGGCAAACCCCGTGCCTGCGCATGGCCCCATGGGCCGCCCTCAATGCCCCTGCAAGGCCTCCAGCCAGGACAGGATCTCGTCCGTCGCGGCCCCGGGCACGCCGTTGTGATCGGTATCGACCACCTTGAACTGGCTGCCGGGATGGAGCGGCGCCTTGTCGAAAATGTAGTCCTGGCCCTTCGCCAACGGCTCCCGGCTGCCCACGATCATCAACAAGGGGAGCGGTTTCTTGAACGCGGCCGCGCTTTTCGGCATCACAGCGGGACCGTCCGGGTCGAACCAGCTCAGATAGACTTCGGCCGTGGCCGACACGGCGGATCGCTTGCCCTGATTGGTGTCGCTGAATGCCTGCTTTTCCTTGCCGTCGCCGAATTCGATCAGGTCTCTTGCGCGCTGCACGTCCGTAGCGGCGTTTCTGCGCGTTTTCCCCAACTCGGGGGTATGCCCGGGCGCCATGGCGATGACTCCGTCAGCCCCATTGCGCGTGGCCGCATATCCCAGCGCCGCATTCGCGCCCATACTTTGTCCCGCGACGACGATCTTGACGGCGCCCTTCTGCCTGAGCGCGTCCACCGCCCGGTCGATTTCGCTCATGGCCTCGTCATGGGTGGCGTCATACATGCGACTCCTGGACCACGCCATTTCCGGTGCGCTGACGAGATGCCCGCGGCTTTCGAGCGCGGATGCCAATGCGCGCATGTTCCTTGTATCCGGCGCACTGCCTTTCGCATGCAGCAACACGACACCCACCCCGTTCGCCTGCGACCAGACCACAGGCGAAGCGAACCCTCCAAGCAATACGGCCAACAGATACACGAACCTGATCATCCTTCCTCCTTTTTGTTGTATTGAGAACAAACGCACAGAAGAGTTTGCAGTGGCCTTCGCGCTTGCTATGTATGCGCCTCCGATGCCGGCCAGCCCATACAAGGCAATTTTTCTTAGATTCATATGCGCTCTAACGTCTGAATTCACCAGCGCTGCGCGGCTTCATCGCGCAGCGCCGGTGGAATCATGGGTTCGGCGCCTACGCGGCAAGCTTGGTGACCTTAAGTACTTTACGCCCTTGCTCCGCGTGCCAAAGATCGTACTGTACTTGCTGGCTCAACCAGCTCTCGGCGCTGGTGTTAAAGGCAATGGACAGGCGAACTGCCATTTCCGGACTGATGCCAGAGCGCCCATTTAGGATTGCTGAAAGGGTCTTACGGCTTACGCCCAGACCTTCCGCAGCCTTGGTAACCGTAAGGCCTACAGGCTCCAGGCAAAGCGCCTTGATGATTTCACCCGGATGAGGGGGATTGTGCATACGCATAGCAAATTACCTCAGTGATAGTCCTCGTAGTCCACCAGTTCGGCGTCTCTTCCCACGAACTGAAACGTGACCCGCCAGTTGCCACTTACCCACACCGACCAGACGCCTTTGCGCTCGCCCTTGAGTGCGTGGAGGCGCAAACCGGCCAAGTCCATATCACGGGCAGCCGTGGCCACGTTGAGCCGACCAAGTATGAGCCGCAGCCGTTCGGCATGCTGAGCCTGAATGCCCGCCTTGGAGCCATGCTCGAAGAAACGGCCCAATCCCTTGTGTTTGAAACTTAGGATCATGCGTAATCGTAACCCGATACGTTACGGACTACAAGACGCCGAACGTTTGCCATAACCGGCAGTAAAAAGCGGGGCGACGAAGGCGCGCCGCTTTTTACTGTCCGTGTTGATGGCGTTGTTAGCAGGCAATTTCGTTCCTCAACGCTTGGATGAAGGAATTTTCGAGTTCGGCTGATTCCTTTAGGCTGGTCCCTTTGCGAAAGAACTTTCCGGTAGGAAGTATGGGAAACAGGGTATTGACTGATTTCATTGGTCCATACCCTTCGGATATTAAACTTGGCAACCAGCCTGTATTTTTTTCTGCGACCGCAGAAATATAGGCTGTGCGGAATTCCGCCCACGAACATAAGCCGATACCAGTTGTGCCAATGCCAATGAATGTGTGTGGCCACCGCATGGAATCAGTATTAACGACCCATTCATTGAACTCGCCTTTTGTTAGGCGAATAGTCCCTAGCTTGGCCTCAATTCCGAATTGGTGTTCGTGGTCTTTGTAATAGACGATATCCCCGATGATGCCCTTTGTTCCATCTGGATTTATGTAATCTGGAACGCGCTGATTTAGTTCGAAGAGCCGCGGAACCAGATATGCACTAACAAAGTGATGCTCTCCAGGGCAGGGCCGGTTACTCAGCCCGGACTTGCTGAGATAGCTCTCGATGTACTCACTATAAGTATTCAGCACAAACGTTCCTATTGACTGCTAAAAAAACGCGGGGTCAGGTCAAAACGCGGGGTCAGGTCTAAAACGCGGGGTCAAATAAAAACGCGGGGTCAGGTCTTGCAATACAACATTAAAACGCGGGGTCAGGTCTTGCAATACAACATTATTCTTTTTCTGAATTTTCATGTTCTCGCACCATTCTGCTTACCGTCGAATAATGCACGCCGAAGTGCCCCGCTATAGCTGCCATCGTGTGCTGGCCTGACAAATATGCTCGCGCCATCGCCTCGTTGCGCGGATAGCGCCGTTCGAAATCCGCCAGAGGCTGTGTCAGCCCACGCCGTTGGGCACGCGGTATTTCATCCAGAGCCTGTCTATTTTCAATCTGCGCCTGCATCTTTTTCACGAAGGTTTCCGAACCCAGGTAAATCTGTCCCTGCAACTGCGTCCACACACTCGGCAGCCGTGCACCTTCGTGCACAAACTGAACGTATTTGCGGATTGCGCTGGCGCGCTGCCGCCCGAATTGGGCCAACACCCAATCTGTCTGCATCCACTCGCGCCGGATTGCCTGGCCGCAGGTGGCAAGGTAACTGCTCCACGGCCAGGTTTCGAGCCGCTTGACCATCCCGGCACGGAGCGGATTCAGCACGACGTATCGCGCCAGTTCAAGCAGGTAGCTGTCGCGTTCCACCAGAATGGCCTTGTATCGGCCCTGGAACACATGTCCAACCCGCCCGTGAATACGATTGAAGCGCTGCGTGTAAACGCCATTGAGCTGGCGCATCCCCTCCGCCAGGTTTGCCTCCGGGGTTTCGATCAGAAGATGGTAGTGATTGGTCATCTGGCACCAGGCGTGGCACACCCAGTTGAAGCGCTTGCAGACCTGGCCAAATACCTCCAGCCACATTTCCCGGTCGCGGTCGGACAGATAGATGTCATCCCGGCCGTCACCCCGCGCTGTGACGTGGTAGAGACCTCCGGCAAGTTCAAGTCTTAAGGGACGCGCCATGATGTAAGTGTGGCACGGGGGGATGTGTTAATGCAAGACCTGACCCCGGACTTGGCGGACTTGGGGGGATGTGTTAATGCAAGACCTGACCCCGCGCCTGTGACCCCGCGCCTGACCCCGCGCCTGTTTGAGAAGGACGTGGGCAGATTGTCGAACCTGGCTTTGACGTAAACCATCGCCAGCCAGTTGATGAAGCTTATGCGCTCGGCATCGGACCAGATTTCGGACGCCGCGCGGATAAAGACTTCCGTTTCAACGACGGTGTGCATGCTTGCGACATACGGCATTGCCGTACTTAAAACAAACCGTCATTCAACT